>JAQYOU010000085.1 GCA_028727105.1 bacterium | reverse complement strand
GTTCTGTCAAATTGCGTCAAACCATTTGAAAAGGAAAAACCCCGGAAACCGCGTAGTTCCGGGGTTTTTGACCACTTTTGATAAAGTTTAGCGCTTGCTGAACTGCGGAGCGCGACGGGCAGCCTTGAGGCCGTACTTCTTACGCTCTTTCATACGAGGATCACGTGTTAGGAATCCTGCCTTCTTCAGCAGCGGACGGTACTCATCGTCTACCTGAAGCAGTGCACGGGAAATACCGTGACGGATCGCTCCTGCCTGTCCGGTGTATCCGCCGCCCTTAACGGTAACGGTCACGTCGAACTTCTCGTTGGTCTCGGTTGCAGCGAAGGGCTGACGAACGATAACCTTTAATGTCTCTAATCCAAAATAATCATCAATATCTCTCTTGTTGATGGTGATCTTTCCAGTACCAGGTGCTAAATAAACTCTGGCTACTGAACTTTTTCTTCTACCTGTTCCATAAAATTTTGCGCTAGCCACTTGTCTTTACCTCCCTCGATTAAAATGTCAAAGCTTCAGGCTTCTGAGCTGCATGCTTGTGATCAGGACCTGCGTATACGAATAACTTCTTGTACATCTCACGTCCTAAAGGTCCCTTGGGTAACATACCCTTTACTGCGTGCTCGATGACTCTCTCAGGATGCTTTGCTAACATTTCCTTTAAGGTAGTCTCCTTCATTCCGCCAACATACTCGGAATGTCTGTAGTAGATCTTCTGATCCAGCTTCTTTCCGGTAACAACGATCTTCTCTGCGTTAACAACGATCACGTAATCGCCGCAATCCATATGCGGGGTGAAGATCGGCTTATTCTTTCCTCTTAATACTTTTGCAATCTCTGATGATAAACGACCTAAGGTCATTCCTGTAGCGTCAACAACATACCATTTACGATCAATGGTAGCCGGGCTTGCCATAAATGTGTTCATGGTTTTTCCTCCTGAATAATTTTAACGGTAGAAGCCGAAATGGAAATGTCCGAAACCATTCAGCCGCTTCTTTTATTGTATAGCTAAAATGCTTTGCCGGGGCTTTGGCGCAGCATTTCTAAACTACATCAGCCTTTATATATTACTACGCGATTTTGCCACTGTCAACTGATTTTTTTGTTTTTTGGCGCTAAATATAAGGTTTTTTTTCAAATTCGATGCCGATCATGGTCAGTCCGTGAGCCGGAGCTGTCGGTCCCGCCGCGCTGCGGTCGCAGGCTTCTATGATCGTTTTCATAGCTTCCGGTTTTCTTGCACCGCAGCCGATCTCAAGCAGCGTTCCTGCGATGATCCGCACCATATTATATAGAAAGCCTGCGCCGGTCACCCGGATGCAGATCAGATCTCCCGTTTTTTCAACCCTGCAGTCATATACCGTGCGCACGGTTGTCTCAGTCTGCGCGTGGGCCGAACAAAAGCTGGCAAAATCGTGGGTTCCGACAATATCACGCGCCGCCGTCCGCATCGCATCAACATCCAGCGTCCGGTAGGTAAAATAGGAATCCCGCCGCTCTGTCGGCAACGGAAATTCCCGGTTTAAGATCCGGTATTCATAGGTTTTTCGGCTGTCGCAGTGGCGCGGATGAAAATCCGGTGCCACCTCACCCGACTCCTGCACGACGATGTCGTCAGGCAGTCTCTGATTCAGCGCATAACTGATCTTTTCTGCCGGAATCCTTGTTTCCGTGTCAAAAACCGCCACATTTCCCAGGGAATGAACACCGGAATCTGTGCGGCTTGCGCCTGTCACAGTGATCGTTTCACCCAAAAGCTCTGTCAGCGCTCCGTTTAGTACGCCTTCGATGGTTGGCGCCCCCGGCTGGAGCTGCCAGCCGCAGTAATCTGTGCCGTCATAAGCGACACGCATCATGACGCGCTTCATAATATCACCCGAAGCGCAAACAAAAGCGCCAGATACAGGATCAGTATCGCGTAGGCTCCATGATCTATACTCTGATAACGCAGCGGTTTCATTTTTGTCCGTCCGTCACCGCCGGAGTAGCAGCGCGCCTCCATGGCCATCGCCAGATCATTGGCACGGCGAAATGCAGAAACAAACAGCGGAACCAAAAGCGGGATCAACGATTTTGCTTTTTGAATGATATTTCCCTCATCAAAGTTTGCACCTCGCGCCATCTGCGCCTTCATGATCTTATCCGTCTCCTCGATCAGGATCGGGATAAAGCGAAGTGCGATGGACATCATCATAGCGATCTCGTGTACCGGAACATGTATCTTTGAGAGCGGACGCAATGCTTTTTCCAATCCGTCTGTCAGCTGATTCGGCGTGGTCGTAAGCGTCATCAGGGATGTGCCGAGGATCAGATAGGTCAGGCGGATCGCCATGCGGATGGCTGCCATGAGGCCTTCCTTTGTGATCTTCAGCTTCCATATCTGTATAAGCGGATCTCCCGGTGTTAAAAACAGGTTAAATAATGCCGTGATGAGCATCAGGATCATGATCGCCCGCAGTCCCTTGATCATATAACGAAAGGGAACCTTTGAAATTCGGATGACCGCTGCCAGAAACAGTGTCACGACTGCAAGTCCCACGATCCCCTTATACGCGAACACGGAAATCAGAAACACCAGTGTTCCGAATAATTTCACACGGGGATCCATGCGATGAATGACGGATCCGGTGGGATAATATTGTCCTATGGTAATATCTCTAAGCATAACCTTTTTACCTTCTGTTTCTTGTCTTCTTCATCGTTTTCTGACGATCAGACACCAAACGCATGCAGAATCTCCTGCTTTGCTTCCTCCACGGTCGTTGCCTCGCAGCTGACCGGATATCCTTTCCCCCGCAGTTCATACATCAGATACGTGACCTGGGGCGCTGCCAATCCGATCTGCTCCAGCTCCTTGTAATGATGAAACACATTTTTCGGTATATCATCGTACATGACGCTGCCCTGATTCATGACGATGATGCGCTCCACATATTTCGCCACATCCTCCATGCTGTGGGAGACGAGAATGACGGTGATATGCTGCTGTGCATGCAGTTCTGCCAGCTGATCCAGGATCTCGTCCCTGCCTTTTGGATCCAGACCTGCTGTCGGTTCATCCAGGATCAGTACCTCCGGCTTCATTGCCAGCACTCCCGCGATGGCCACACGGCGCTTCTGTCCGCCGGACAGGTCGAAAGGCGACTGGTCGTACAGTTCTTCCGGTATTCCGACACTGCGCAATGCCTCAAATGCCCGAAGCTGGGCCGCGTTTTTGTCCAATCCCTGATTCATCGGTCCAAAGCAGACGTCATCGAGGATCGTTGTCTCAAACAGCTGATGCTCCGGATACTGGAACACCAGTCCGACCTTGCTGCGCAGCGCACGCATGCGATAGCCTTCTGCGTAGATGTCCTCTCCGTTATAGTAGATATTTCCCGTGGTTGCATGCAAGAGGCCGTTGAGGTGCTGGATCAATGTGGATTTTCCGGAACCGGTGTGTCCGATGATCCCGATAAACTGGCCGTCTTTGATCTCCAGGTTGATGTCCTTTAAGGCGTACATTTCGTAGGCACTGCCCTGACCGTAGATGTAGTTGACTTTATCTAAAATTATTGACATGATGTATTTCTTCCCTATTCTGCAGGCAGTACATGGCAGCCGACTTTCGCTCCGATTGTGCGAATCGCTATTGCTCAGTACCTTCGCAATTATGCAAAAATCCATGAAAATTGCTTCGCAATGGGATTTTTGCACTCTTGCATCACAGTCGCACGGTCTCAGCAGTAAATGCTTCGACCTGATTTGTGTCAGCAAAGGCTTCCACGATTTTGGAGTCTCAACTCCGCCGCACAAAAGTCGCAAAAGTTCGGCACACCATGTCCCGCCTGATTCTTCCCTAAACAAAATAATCTATTAATATACTGGTCCCTATAAGATAAACTAAATTGTGTCTCGGCAATCAGTTCTCCTTCAGGGACGAATCAGGCTGCGTGAGAGGCGTTTGCTCCTCGCGACTTTTGCACGATGGAGACGAGACTTGGAATCGTGGAAGCCTTTGCTGACACGATTCAGGTTTTACAAGGCTCGTTCGGAATGCTTCGTGCAACGGAGCGGGAGGAAATGCCCTCACGCAACCTGAAGTCCAGGGTCGATTAGAGTTTTGTGAGTGCTTCGACTAATTCTTCCCGCGTCAGGATTCCGTCCGGAAGATCCAGGCCCGCTTTTTTTAATTCATGGGCTAAGAGCGTGATCTGGGGGACATCCATGCGGTGGGCTTTGAGTGATTCTACCCGGGAAAAGATCTCGCGTGGGGTTCCCTGCATGACAACGGATCCGCTGTCCATGACGTACACATAATCGGCATCTGTGACTTCTTCCATATAGTGTGTGATCAGAATGATCGTCACACCTTTCTTTTTGTTCAGTTCATGAACCGTGCGAAGTACTTCCTTTCGTCCGTTCGGATCCAGCATCGCGGTGGGCTCGTCCAAAACAATGCATTTGGGCTGCATGGCTACGACACCCGCGATCGCCACGCGCTGCTTTTGTCCACCGGAGAGCTTGTTCGGAGAATGACTGCGATATTTTAACATGCCAACTGCCTTTAAGCTGTCCTCGACACGCTGCCAGATGTCGTCTGTGGGGACACCGATGTTTTCCGGTCCAAACCCCACATCCTCTTCCACAATGCTTCCGATGATCTGGTTGTCCGGATTTTGGAATACCATGCCCGTGTTCTGGCGGATCTGCCAGAGATTGTCCGCATCAGACGTATCCTTTCCGTCCACCCACAGGGTTCCCTCCGTAGGGTTTAAGAGCACATTCAGATGCTTGGCCAAAGTGGATTTTCCTGAACCGTTATGACCCAAAACCGCCACAAAGCTGCCGGGCCTGATGTCGATATCCACATGATCCAGCGCTGTCTGTACGCCAATGGGATTCCCCTCTTCATCGCGGCGAATATATTCATGTACCAGTTGTCTAGCTTTTACCATTAATGATGCCATTTGTTTTGACTGCACGTCCGCCTGTTACCAGTGCAGCTCGTGCAATTCTCCCTCTGTCTTCATATGCGAAAATCCCTGCTGGCGCAACGCTTCATATAAAACGATCGCTACCGAGTTGGACAGGTTCAGCGACCGCGTCTCTCCGATCATCGGAATGCGCACACAGGTGTCCGGATGTGCTTTTAAGATCTCCTCCGGGATACCAGCGCTCTCTTTTCCGAACATAATATAACAGTTGTCCTCATAGTGCGCATCCGAGTAGATGTGACGCCCCTTTGTCGTTGCAAAATAGATCTTTGCACCCGGATTTCGTGTAAGAAAATCCTCGTAATCTACGTAAGTCGTCACGTCCAGGTCGGACCAGTAGTCCATACCTGCACGTTTCAATGCTTTTTCGCTCAACGAAAAACCAAGGGGCTCGATCAGATGCAGCCGGGTGCCTGTTGCCACACAGGTACGTCCGATATTCCCTGTATTTGCCGGGATCTCCGGCTCTAGTAAAACGATATTGATCATGCCTGCTCTGCCTCCGCACGCAGTCTCGTGATAAATTTCTCTAATCTTCCGATCGCAACCTTCAGGTTATCCAGCGAATATGCATATGAGATACGCAGGAAGCCTTCGCCGCAATCGCCAAATGCCGTTCCCGGAACAACTGCAACCTTTTCCTCCCGGAGCAGTCTGGTTGCAAATTCATCGGAGGTCATGCCGAACTCCTTGATGCAGGGAAATACGTAAAACGCACCAAAGGGCTCGAAGCACTGCAGACCCATCTGTTCAAACTCATACAGTAAGAACCGCCGTCTCTGATTGTATTGTTCACGCATCATAGCCACATCCTCATCGCCGTTTCGCATTGCTTCCACAGCCGCATACTGGCTGTTTGTCGGCGCACACATGATGGCGAACTGATGGATCTTTAATACCTGGTCCATGATGACCTTCGGTCCGCAGGCATAGCCCAGACGCCATCCGGTCATTGCATGTGATTTTGAAAATCCGTTGATCACAACGGTACGCTCACGCATACCGGGCAATGCTGCAATGGAGGTGTGCTCCTCCAGATAGCATAATTCTGCATAGATTTCATCGCTGAGCACGAACAGATCATGCCTGATGATGACCTCTGCGATGGCCTCAAGATCAGCTTTTTCCATTACTGCACCGGTGGGGTTATTGGGGAAGGGCAACACAAGGATCTTTGTCTTCGGTGTGATCGCTGCTTCCAGCGCCTCCGGTGTCAGACGGAACTGGTCCTTTTCCTGCAGTTCGATAATGACCGGAACACCGCCGGCAAGAATACAGCAGGGCTCATAGGATACGTAGCTGGGCTGCGGAATGAGCACTTCATCGCCGGGATCGATCATTGCGCGGAATGCATTGTCGATTCCCTCGCTGCCGCCTACGGTGATCAGGATCTCGGAAAGCGGATCATACTGCAGGTGAAATCTGCGGTCTAAGTATTTTGCGATCTCAACGCGAAGCTCCTTTAAGCCCGCATTGGAGGTATAAAAGGTTCGTCCTTTTTCTAAGGTATAAATGCCCTCATCACGAATATGCCAGGGCGTATCAAAATCCGGTTCGCCCACGCCAAGAGAGATCGCGTCCTCCATCTCGTTTACAATATCAAAAAACTTTCGGATGCCGGAGGGCTTTATGTTAGTGATCTTTTCGTTCAGTGGGTTTCTCATGGTGTCATCAGTATCCTTTCATCCTTCGATGCTTCTGCCATGACGGTACCATGGTCTTTGTATTTCTTTAAGATAAAGTTTGTCTTCGTGCTGAGCACGGAATCCAGTGTGGAAAGCTTATCGCTGACAAATGTGGAAATGTCACGCAAGGTCTTTCCTTCCAGTGTCACCATCAGGTCAAAGCCTCCGGAGATCAGGTAAACCGAATTTACCTCCGGATAGTTATAGATACGCTCTGCCACCTTGTCAAAGCCCATATCACGCTGCGGAGTCACACGCACCTCGATCAGTGCAGTTACCTTCTCTACGTCCGTCTTATCCCAGTCGATCAGTGTGTGATATCCACAGATCACATGCTCTGCCTCCATGGCTGCCAGCTCGTTTACGACCATCTGCTCATCCACGCCTAAAAGCACTGCAAGCTCATGCAGATCCACGCGGCTGTTTTTTTCAATAAACGTCAAAATCTTCTCTCGCATATACGTATTCCTTTCCCTTTCTCATACATCAATTGTCCCGTGCATATTCGCCCGGAACATTCAGACAACCTTATACAGCTCATCTGCCTTCGGCGGCTCTAAGAACCGACGCTCTTCTCCGGATAGCAATACCCGGTCATTTCCTTCGGTCACCTTTCCAATGCACACGGCTGGGATATCTGCCGCCTGAAGCGCCCGCACCAGACCGTTTCCATCCGCTGCCGCCATCAGCATACTGCCGCTGCTGATCAGCTCATAAGGATTTACATCAAAAAATTCACAAACCTCCACCGTTTCCTGACGAATGGGGATCTTTTTCAAGTCAACCTCCAGTCCGACGCCGGCGCTCTCCGCCATCTCCCAAAGGGCACCGAAAATCCCGCCCTCCGTGACATCGTGCATGGCGCTCACACCGGACTCCACCGCGATCCGTGCCTCCGGCAGCACGGACAGATAAGCATCAAAGCCCTTCGCCGCGTCCACAAGAGTCTGCGGATAACGGGTCAGAAGTTCTTCCTCCCGTTCCTTGGCTATGATGGATGTTCCTTCCAGACCAACCCATTTCGTAACGATCACATCCATACCCGGACGCGCGCCGGCAGTCGAAATGAGGCGGCCCTTTTTTGCTTTTCCGACACCAACAACAGAAATGACCGGCTGATTCACAACACGAGTCACCTCCGTATGGCCTCCCATGATCTGTACATTTGCGGCATGCGCCGCGGCCTCCGCCTGCTCCATCATCGCCCGGAGCTTCGCTTCAGAGATCTTTTCGGGTAAAAGAAAAGTAAGCATCACACCAATGGGCTCTGCTCCCGCACTTGCAAGGTCATTTAATGTGATCTGGATCGCCAGATGTCCGATGTCCTTTGCAGTGCCCGTGATCGGATCCGTTGATAAAACAAACATTTCGTCTTCTTCCAGCGCCACCGCTGCGCAATCCTCCCCTACGGAAGCGCCAAGAAGCACTTCCGGGCGGTTCGTTCGTATTTGTTTTAGCACTGATCTTTTCAGTACAGCCTCCGGTACTTTGCCTACTTTCATAAATCGTTATCCTCTTTGAAATTTTTATTCCGGACGGGAGATGAGTTATTCCTCCTCGTCCGTTTCTTCCTCTGCAGGTTGTTCTGTTTCCTCTTTGTCTCCTTTTGCCGGCTTTTCCGGTTTGTCGGAAACCTGTTCTTCTTCCTTCTTTTCTTCCTCTTCCTGCTTCTTTAGTTCCTCTTCCTGTTTCTTTAAGGCCTCCGCAGAATTTGCCGCTGCTGCCGCACGGATCGCAGCCTCATCTTTGGATGCGATCGCAGCCTTCACAGCTGCTACTGCCTCCTCGTTATCAGACTTCACACCAACGGCAACGATCCTGGGAGATGCATTGTAAGTGCTGTTGTTGTACACCTCACGACTTACCTCTACACCATTTTCCTTCACGATCTTCCAAAGCTTTGCTGTATATCCGGTATGAGAACTCTGCACCTGCTGCACATAGCCGATGGGCTGATCTGCTGCAGTCTCAAATTTTACTTCCGGCTCTGTCGTGCTGGTCGTCTCACTCTCGAAAATAACCTCTCGTCCGGCAGGACGGGTCTCTTCACCAAAGATCGTGAATGTGATCTGCATACCGCTTGTATATCCCTCGATATAGATCGGGAAGTCGTAATTATTTGTAAATTTCAGATCTTTATAAGTGCCGGCGATCGCCGCATCCATGGACGGCTTCACGTAGCTGACGATCATGGAATGACAGTAACGCTCATCAATCGCAAGCTCTGCGCGGATCACTGCGTTATAAAGTGTCGTAGACACCTGACAGATTCCGCCGCCATAGGTCTGAACCGTTGTTCCGTTCTCATAAGATCCCGCCAGCTCATATCCGTTCTCAGCTGAAAACGGGTTCACTGCCTCATACACCGAAAACTGCTCACCCGGATACAACACCGTTCCGTTGATCTTGCTTGCGCCATTTCGCACATTCTGTGCACGACCCGCAGAGGATGTGCCAAAATCCGTGGTAAAGGTTCCAAGGACGTCCTTGACACGGGAAAGCTGCTCCTTCGTACCTTCCGGCTCTACCACACTTGCAGCCAGCTCCAGAGATGTATCCGTCTGTGTCCATGAATCTTCAATATAGGAAACGATCTCATCCGCAGATTTCTCAACATCTACTGCCACGCCGTTCTGTCCGTCTGTGATGGTAAAACCGCCGTTTTCCCGCACCAGGCCGTAGTTCACCGCTTCCTGGTTCATGTCCTTTGTATACTCCTCCAGATAGCTTTTTACTTTTCCTCTGTCTGCAGTGTATTCCATATCAAACACAAGATTTTCATGCTCCAGATCCTTTTTGGACTTGTAGCGTTCGATCAGATTTCCGGTCCTTCCCACATTTGCAGCGTCCTTCACAATGACGGGGTTGGACCATGACACGCCAAAATCTGCTGCAGTTGCAGTCACACTTTTGTCATCTACCGTCAATGTAAACTGTGTATCGCTCAGAGATTCAACATAAGCATCCACAGCTTCCGTTGCTTCCACCTCAGTCATGCCGCCTACCGCAATATTTCCGATATATATATTTTCCGCGATCAAACGCTCTGTATTTTCCTGCGCCTTCGCCGTCACGCCTGCATATACACCGGCCGCGCAGACAACTGCTGCCATAAATGCACCGCCGATCTTCCATCCAAGATGTGATTTCTTATTTTTTCTCATAAAATAACCTCATTTCATGCCGCCGGAGCCACGCGTTTCATGCACTGCTCCGATCTTTTCATTGCCCGTTATGTATTATATCCCATAATGCTTTGATTCTTAATTATATACTACCTCTTGCGCATATTTCAATACGCAAAAACGCTAGAATAATTGACAGAAATCCCTGATTTTAGTATATTATTTACGATTCCGCTGTAGGCGGTGATCATTGTCAGAGCAGGGCACTCATCACCATGGGAACTACCATTGCAAACACAAGGATGATCGCAATGATGCCTGCTATGATCTGCCTTTTATTGTTTTTTTGTTTTTTTGTCTGATTCATATCCGTCACCTCATTGATAAATGATCTGGTTGCTGCTTAATAATTATAGAAAGGATTGTCTATGCTGTTACCTTTTTTAGCCGTTTTCGTCATTGTCACCATCTACATCGCCATTCGCAGAAGCTCTGCCATGCGTTCCGAACAACAGGTCTGGGAAGACTTTCGAAACCGCGAGCAGGAGGCGAACTGGACACGTAAACAGGACATTTCAAATCTTGCTTACATCAAGCTTCCTTTGGATGCACTTCCCCTTGGCCGGTTTACGGACGAAGCGCTTGTCAGCTATGAACAGGCGCTCCGGGATCTGTCCACACAGCCCATCTGTAATCTGAACGGTATCTCAAACACAGACCTGAAGTTGCGCTACGGAGCAGCCAATCTGAGCACCCTCAGCCAGTGCGACACCAATTATAGCACGCTGGTATCACTTTTGGCAAACTATGGTGAAAAACTTTTTGAACTGAACCATCCGTTGGAGGCAGGGCAGGTGCTTGAATATTCTCTCTCCCTCGGTTCGGATGTGGGAAAAGCCTACGATCTTTTGGCTACGATATATGAATACGTGGGAGAGCCGGAAAAAATTGATGACCTTTACAGATCCGCAGAGAAAATTACTTCCATTCGAAGAAATTCTATCCTGCGCAAGCTGGAAGAGCATCATTCCAGGGACGACACTCAGGCTTTTTCTTCGGAAATGAGAAAATCCCAATCCAACGCGACCGGATCATCTGCAGCCCTCGGGGAAGATCCGTCCATAGTCACTCGGTCAGATTCGGAAGGAGGCAATTTCATATGAAGATCCTGCTGACTGCCATCAATGCAAAATATATCCATTCCAATCTGGCGTTGCGCAATTTTGTCGCCTGTGTCTCCGACTGTGCCGATCATCTGGTCTTAAAGGAGTACACAATCAACCATGCACCGGACCAGATCCTGCAGGGTATTTACCGTGAACGGCCGGATGTACTCTGTATTTCCTGCTACATCTGGAACATCGCATATGTCGAGACATTGATCTGCGAATTTCATAAACTTCTGCCGGAGGTTCCCATCTGGCTGGGTGGTCCTGAGGTCTCCTTTGAATCGGAAGCTTTTCTCGCCTCCCATCCGGAAGTGACCGGAATTATGCGCGGTGAAGGCGAGGATACCTTTGCGGCACTTGCCAGATACTACGTGTACGGTTCTCCGGAATATCCGGAAGACATTCCCGGCCTGATCTTCTGGCAGAACGGTCAGCTCTGTGAGACCGGTGAGTCGCTTCCGCTGCCCCTTGATCACATTCCTTTTTGCTATGACAACACCGATGACCTGGCACATCGCATCGTTTACTACGAGTCCAGCCGCGGCTGTCCGTTCCGATGCAGTTATTGTCTGTCATCGCTGGAAAAAACCCTGCGCTTTCGCAGCCTTGATCTTGTAAAAAAAGAGCTTTCTTTTTTCGTGGAGCAGAAGATCCCTCAGGTCAAATTCGTAGACCGCACCTTCAACTGCAACCACGAGCATGCCATAGCGATCTGGCGCTATATTCAGGAAATCGATCAGGGAATGACGAATTTTCATTTTGAGATCAGCGCTGATCTGTTGCGTGAGAACGAGTTAGAGCTGCTCTCCACCTTCCGTCCCGGTCTGATCCAGCTGGAAATCGGTGTCCAGTCCACAAATCCGGACACGATCACCGCGATCCACCGCCAGATGGATCTGCCCCGGCTAAAAGAGGTTGTCACCCGCATCCGTACCTGGCACAACATTCACATGCACCTGGATCTGATCGCAGGTCTTCCCTTTGAGGATTATTCTTCCTTTGCCAGATCCTTCGATGAGATCTTTGCACTGGCTCCCAGCCAGCTCCAGCTTGGATTTTTAAAGGTACTAAAAGGTTCTTATATGTACGAGCATTCCAAAGAATACGGCCTGTTATACCACGAACATGCACCCTACGAGGTTTTGTCCTCAAAATGGCTGTCCTTTGATGATGTGCTGCGCATCAAGCGCGTGGAAGAAATGTTAGAGGTCTACTATAACAGCTGGCAGTATGCGCTCACCTTCCGTCTGCTCAACTGCATCTACGAAAGTGCCTTTGAGCTGTTCCAACGACTGGGCGACTACTATGACAGCCACGATCTGTTCGGGTGCAGCCACTCACGCCTGGCACGCTGCGAGATCCTGCTGGACTTTCTGCAGGAAGAGCTTTCCTGCGGCTTTTTGACCGTCGGCACCAGTGAACTGCTCCCGCTGTTTCAGGAGGCACTCACCTACGACCTGTATGCCCGCGAAAACTGCAAGCGCCGCCCGGACTGGGCCACGGACCTCACACCCTACAAACAGGAAATTCGCGCACGAAACCCGGAGAACAAGGGCAGTCTGCGCCATACCGAGCTCTTCCACTACGCGTTTCCGCTCTCTGATCACGAGCCTGTGCACGCTCTGCCGCCACGCAGCGGAGAGCCACTGTTCTATCGCTTCAACTATGAGGAGCGTGATCCGCTGACCTATCAGGCGCGCGTGGAGTTCCTATCATGAAACCACCACTGTTACCTTTACCCGCCTGCGCCTTGTTTGCTGCGCATAACAGTTCCGCCAGTCGCTTATGCTTCCCGGGTGAATCACGCGAGCGGCCCAGAGTCCAGGCAAGAACAGCCTGGCTCTGCTGCCTAAGTATTTAGTGCTGTATGCATTCTCCGCGTGAACCCGACGCATAAACGACGTGACGGATCCTGTCACGCTTCGCAAGCGGCGCAGGAACGTTATCGCAGCCACCAGTTGGCAAGTAAAATAACAAATCAGCCCCTGGGATGGCAATATCGTTTCGTGCGACTTTGTTGCACGATGGAGAAGAGACTTGATACCGTGGAAGCCTTTGCTGAACACGGTGTGTTTTTACAAGGCTCTTCGGAATGGTTCGTGCAATGGAGCAGAAACGATATGCCATCTCAAGGGCTGCCGTAGTGATAGTAGGCAATTGCGAAACCCACTCTTAACGTAGGCAGGGAATGTGAGACATCATGTAATGGCAGTGCACTTTGGAGCGGCTGGTACTTAGTGACCGTATTTTGGTCACTTATGTACCACTGCCAGCGACAAGTAGCGAGAGCGTGCCTGCCATACATATGCTCGCATTCCCCCGAAACATGACATAAATCGTTTCGCAATTGCCAAGTAGTGAGAAAAAGGAGACATAATGACCTACCT
>JAQYOU010000084.1 GCA_028727105.1 bacterium | reverse complement strand
CGTTTCTTTTGTCATGAAGAGTGCATTTTGCCACGAGGAGCGCCCTTTGTCATGGGCATCAGTGCAACCAATTGTAGTTTAGAAGTTAATAATAGAATATAGGACGCATAAACTGGAATAAGCATAGTTTCACTTGTTATTCTGCGCTTCGGATGCTAAGATAATATCAAGCTTGAAATGTTTGCGAGGTATATGTCAGTGGAAGATAATCCGAGGATTAATATTATGAGGCAAAAGGATAGAGAAATCATACGAATCACTGAATTGTTGGGATGGAATCTTACAGAGATTGGATGCATTGGGAGACATGATACATTAATTTATTCCGTGGAAAAAGAAAATGAACAAGGCGATATCGTTAAGCATCGTTTTGCAAAGCTCTATTCTCAATCTACCTCTAGAGAGATGTATCGAATGTTAGAAAATCAGGTTGAAATTATTTTGATTGCTGGAATTGGTTTTGATCAGAACAATTCATTTAGTGAAGGTTGTGCAGTACCTGTATTGCCTGAGTCTGAGTTTAAATTTGTTTTGACCGATTGGAATCTGGATATATTAGGGGTGAAGCCACTGGAAGCATGTGAGTGTTCTGATACACAGGAAGAACGTGTGCAACATAATATTACGATTATTGAGGAAAATCCTTTGGAACAGATATATACGCAGCTGAGAGCCCTGACTAGTCAGACTGTGGCAAGAAAATCGGTGGAATTCCATGCAGAGAAATTACATACGGTTTTGACAGAAGAAACGATTGAGCGTAAGGCGCAGGGTGTGTCTTATCTCGTTCAAAATGCAATCGACTATTACGATAGTGCTTCAACAGAAAACATGACACAGCGTATGCTTAATCTGTATTATGGGACGATCGCATTTATGGAAGCGGAGATGTTGATTTCTGGGGACGATTATATAGAATTGTCTGAGATCGAGCGTGTTACAAAAAATGGGCATGGTATGATTACATTCGGAGATGCTGCGTTAGGTATAGAAGATCTGTATGTTGGAGTCATGAGTCGGGGATTGTTTCAGGCGTGGTTGTCTCATCGGGGAATTGATGTGACCGTATTTGAGGATAGCAGAAAAAAGGTCGAGAAGTCGGAGTATACGATTTCTTTAAGCAAACTGTTGTATTGTATTCCGGAATTGGAGAATATTTTGATCGAAGTGGATGATCATTATCGCTCAGGATATCTGTTCCCATCATGGAATATGTCGGACAATGACGTTGGATTTAGAAAGGATATGGTATATAAGCGGCGTTTTTCTGGCAGTTATGTGGACATGCTGGATTTGTCAGGTCGTGCAGAGGATGATATCATTCATGAGATTCCTGGTCATATTGTGGTAATTGGTCCGTATAAGGAACGTGAGATGAGTGGTTGGAAAACGTTTGTACAACATCCGGACAATAGGAAGCATTGGGATGAATACCATACACATAAGGGATTAAGCACGAGTGTGATAATAAAGCAGTTGTTTGGCAAAACAAATGATTGGGAAGTGTATGCGGTGATGATTTTATATACGCTTTCTATCATTGTCCGTTATATGCCCAATCTGTGGGCTAGAATTATGAATGGAGATCTGGATCGTTATAAGGCGGTATTTTATCAGTTTTCTCGTGTTGCAGAGCGTGAATTAACGCAGATTTTTTTGGAAAAATTGACCGGAAAATATGTGAATATCAGACATCCGAGAGATTTCGTCTGATTTAGCTACAGGGACATACCTTTTGCTATGAATACGGAGTAGAAAGATAACGATGAAAAAATTATTTTCTTTATTTTTATCCCAATCCTATCAGGATTAAAGTGTTTGGACAAGATCGGTGAACATCTAGGTGTGGATCTGTGGGAGCAGGGTGATCATACCTTGTGGACGGCAGATCTGTATCCGGAAAAAAATACGATGAAGGAGGCTGTGAAGGCTGCTCTTGATCTGTATGAGCTGATACTTGGTGATCTTGATCCGGCGGATGTGTCCTATGAGGCGAAGCGGGTGAATTGGAAAAATGCAGCACGGAAGTCGCTTTGCTCCGGGTTTCACGCAGCGGATGCGGATGCGATCATTGCAAGAGACAGACGGATGCAGGAACTGGTTCAGATGGATAATATCACCAAAGCGATCCGCTTTCAGACCCCTGCGAATCAGCTGAAACCGTTGCCTGCATTGACTGCTGTTCAGCAGGAATGGCTGGAGAATCGGTTGTCTGCGGCTGATTTTGGAGAAAGGATGCGTCTTCATTACTACACTGGCTCTGCCTTGGGATCGGATGAGGAGATACAGCAATGCTTTCAGACGATCCGGGATACGATTCTCGATGCAACGATCGATCATTTGAAATATAATGAAACGGCAAAAATTGTTTCTGAGCGGCATACCGTTAAGCTGCCGTTGCGTGTGAACTGGGGTGGCGGATGGAGCGACACGCCGCCATATTGTAACGAGCATGGTGGAACCGTATTGAATGTGGCGATCCGTTTGAATGGTGAATACCCGGTACAAGTGACGCTTGAAAAAATAGCTGAGCGAAAGATTGTGTTTGACAGTCGTGATATGGATATTCATGGAGAATTCCATACGATAGAACCGTTACAGGCGATGGGTGATCCGTTTGATCCATTTGCATTACAGAAAGCCTGTTTACTGGCATGTGGCATTATTCCGAAAGAAGGTCATACGCTGGAGGAGGTTCTGACACGTCTGGGTGGCGGCTTTGTTATGAATAGTGAAGTGACAAATGTGCCAAAGGGATCCGGACTTGGGACATCGTCCATTCTTTCAGCTGCCTGTGTAAAAGCGGTGTTTGAGTTTATGGGCATTTCCTGCTCTGAGGAGGAGTTATACGCACACGTATTGGCAATGGAGCAGATCATGTCTACCGGAGGCGGCTGGCAGGATTTTGTACATGTTGCATAAGTCTTTACATTCCTCTGTTTGTAAGGCTTTCAGTAATTTACCTATGCTGTATATGACATTTGAAGCGGACTGATCTACGATCTGATTCAGTAAATCTGCCAAAAAATACGAAAAACAAACCATCACTTTGTATATTGCGCAGAGGGGTTTCCGGTGTTAATGTAAGGATAGTCGGTGGACGTTTCAACGCCCGCCAGCAATGATCTTGTGGGGAAGGTCAAGGCATTTCGCCAACTATTCAAACAACGGAACAAAAGAGCTGTAGCAAAGGAGGGGTATTTTATTGACAGAATACGTTAGATCGCGCATTTGCAGTACCATACTTTCCGTAGGCAGCGGAAAGGAAGGAATATGCAGATAATTTCACCAAAAACAGATTTTTGTGCGAAGGAACTCTTCGCGCATGAGACAATTCGCAAGTATTTTATCAGTGATGTGACGGGAATCCGATTGGAGGATATCCGATCAGTGCGCCTGAGTAACCCGTATCTCTGGAAGCGCTATCGGAAGCAGAAGCAGGGTATACTGGATGTATTGATTGAGCTGAATGATGAAGCAAAGGTAAATATCGAACTGCAGGTTAAGTTTTATTCCTACTGGGACAGGCGTAATCTTTTCTACCTGGCAAAGATGTACACCGAGGATTTGCGTGTGGGAGAAAACTATGCAAAGCTTAAAAAGAGCATAACGATCAGTCTGCTGGATTTCGATTTGACAGAGGACCCGCTGTATCACTCGGTATATTATCTTAGAGATGAGAATGGACGACAGTTTACTGATCTGTTTGAGATACATATTATAGAGTTGAGGAAAACAGTAAGTGGACGGGATTCATTGGACGATTGGATTCGTTTTTTCAATGCACAGAGCGAGGAGGACTTGGATATGATTCAGACAAAAAATGCAGGAATCAATATGGCAATCGGGGAAGTAAAAAAGATGAGCATGAGTGAGCGTATGCGTGCACGTTATGAAGCCCACATGAAGGAAGTACGAGACCGAAATGCACGAGAGCATTATGTAAAAGAAGTTGGAAGAAAAGAGGGAAAAACGGAGGGGAAGGCTGAAGGAAGGGTTGAAGGAAGAGCAATTGATCGCTAATATGCTGGCCAATGGGAAAACTCCGGGGGAAATTGTACAATTATGTAATTGTGAACTGCAGGAAATAGAAGATGTAGTCGCAGGGAAATCTTGGTAGTCACAGGGACGTTTCTTTTGCCATGAAGAGTGCATTTTGCCA
>JAQYOU010000083.1 GCA_028727105.1 bacterium | reverse complement strand
TCAAGAACCGCAATTACAAATTTATCATATACATGGACGACCTCTCCTTTGAAGAGTTTGAGATCGAGTATAAGTTCCTAAAGGCGGTCATCGAGGGCGGCGTTGAGACAAAGCCGGAGAATATCCTGATCTACGCCACATCAAATCGCCGCCATCTCATCAAGGAGAACTGGTCAGACCGGAGCGATGTGGTTGTTCAAAACGGTATGCACCAGTCTGATACGATGGAGGAGAAGCTGTCTCTGGTTCACCGTTTTGGTGTGACCATCAACTACTCAAAGCCCAGCCAAAAGGAGTACTTCAACATCGCGATCCAGCTGGCCCGCAGACTGGGCGTGACCATGTCCGACGAAGAGATCCGCGCGGAAGCAAACAAGTGGGAGCTCAGCCACGGCGGCATATCCGGCCGCACCGCACAGCAATTCGCAAACTACCTCGCCGGCCAGGAATTATAGTAGTGGGATACATAAATTCCGAGCGTACATGATATTCTGCGACTTTGCACGAACGGTGCGGAGTGGGATATATGCATATCGGAATTCAAGTAGAGGGATGAATCATAAATTCCGAGCGTACATGATATTCTGCGACTTTGCACGTACGGTGCGGAGCAGAATACATGTATGTCGGAATTTATGCAATAATGGGAAGAAATAATAAATCGAGGATGCCGAGCGAATATGTATCCGACGACTTTGCACGTGAGGTGCGGAGTCGGATACATATATGGCGGCATCTGAAATATAGTGGGAAGAAAAAGGAGAAAAGTATGAATACGAAGAAGATATTCATCCGCAGACTGTGGATGTCAGTAGCGGGCGTGATTCTGACGGCCCTCGCAGTAGCAATGTTTAAGACAGCAGCCCTGGGCGTGGATCCCTTCCAGAGCTTTGTGAGCGGCATGGATGCAGTGTTGCCCCTTTCCTATGGAACGGTTTATTCTGCCCTCTGCGTGATCCTGCTGTGCTTCAGCCTGATCTGCGACCGTCACTATCTGGGCCTGGCAACCTTTATCAACCTGTTTTTGCTGGGATATATGGTAGAGTTTTTCCAGAAGCTTTTCTTTTCCGGAATGACGGAGCTTTCCCTGGTGGGACAGATTGTCCTGTTCGCAGGCGCGTTTATTCTGCTTTGTTTTTCCGCATCCCTGTACATAACCGCAGACCTGGGTGTGTCAGCCTATGACGCAGTAGCCCTGATCCTGACCAACAAGTTCCACCTGGGCAAATTTAAATTCGTCCGCATATCCACGGACGTTGTCTGCGTGGTAGTAGGAGTAAGCTGCTATGTCATCAGCAGCGGAACCAAGGGGCTGGGCACCGTCGTAGGAGTAGCAACCATCGTCACCGCCTTCGGAATGGGTCCTTTTATCGACTGGTTCAACCGAAAACTCGTAGAGCCCTTCTTCTACAGAGATCATGAGCGTACATGATATTCTGCGACTTTGCACGAAAGGTACAGAGTGGTATATATGCATGCCAGAAATCAAGTAGTGAGATGAATCATAAATTCCGAGCGTACATGATATTCTGCGACTTTGCACGTAAGGTGCGGAGCAGAATACATGTATGTCGGAATTTATGCACCAGTGGGAAGAAATAATGATTTAATGAATTGAGGATGCCGAGCGAGCGTGTATCCGACGACTTTGCACGTGAGGTGCGGAGTCGGATACATGCTCGCTCGGCATCCCACGTAGTGGGAAGAAACGAAAAAAATGAAAATATCCTTATGCCAGCTATCAATTGCATATGAGAAAAAGGAAGCAAACACCCGTCGTGTGATCCGCTTCATGGAGCAGGCAAAGACCTCAGGCGCAGACCTGATCCTGTTCCCGGAGATGAGCCTGACGGGTTTTTCCATGAACATAACCCTGACCGGGGAAACAGAAGCAGAGAGCGTCAGACGCCTGTGTGCCGAGGCAAAGCGCATCGGCATCGCGGTGGGCTTTGGCTGGACGGCGCTGGTGGAGCAGGAGACAGGCGCGGCACCCGGCGGAACCGTCAGCGAAGAATCCCGCTGCGCAGACAAGGCGCGGAACTCCTTGCTGGGAGAGAACCACTACACAGTCATCAGCCGGGAAGGAGAGATACTGAGCGATTACGTGAAAATGCACCCCTTTTCCTACTCCGGAGAGGACCTCTATTTTGCCAAAGGAAATCAGATCACGCAGTTTGACCTGGAAGGGATTCCCTTCAGCGGCTTTATCTGCTACGATCTGCGTTTTCCGGAGATCTTTCAGGCAGCTTCAAAGCGGGCGCATGTCATTATCGTGGCGGCAGACTGGCCCGGCAGCCGCAGGGAGCACTGGAAGTGTCTGCTGAAGGCCCGCGCCATTGAAAACCAGTGTTATATCCTGGGCGTCAACAGCGTGGGAGACCAGAACGGACTGCGCTACACCGGCGACAGCTGCGTGATCCTGCCGGACGGAACCGTGGCCGAGCAGCTGTCGGAAAAAGAGGGAATGATCTTCTACGAGCTGACAGATGATACGGAGGAATACCGTCAGTCATTCCCGGTAAAGCGGGATCGAAGACCACAGCTGTATGTGAAGCTGCAGGAGGGCAACTAAATGTGTGAATGGTGAGGCGTGGATGTGATTCCGCGCCTTTTTGATGAATTAAATTGTTAAGTTAAATTGCATACAAAAATCTGAATTTTGAGACAATTTAAATATTTTCAAAAAATTATTAAAAAATGGGTTGACAAATGACAAGTTGGCTGTTATTATAAGTTCAACAACAAAACAACAGAAACAAAAAAACAAGAGATCCAAAGAACCGGTTCTCAAAGGAAACTCTTCATCAGAATCTAAAAATTAACATAGATGAACCCGATGGAGATAACCAAACACCAAGGAGGTACAGTCCAATGGACAGTTAAGTACAGCAGGACAAAACGAAGTACATGTGATGGAAGCCCAACATAGGAGGTACGGTCCGATGAACAGTTAGGACACATAAGACGCATGTAAAGGCAACAGACGGAGGAATCGTCCAATGCACAGTTGATTGAACGTTGAACCAAATTTAAAATTCAATTCCTTGGCAAATCTAATGAAAGAGAGGTACGGACCAAAGGAGACAGCAGCTAAGATCTAAACCTTGTGCGAGAGACACAAATTTATGTAAAGGAAGGTACGGACCAAAGGAAATAGCAGTTAAAACCTAAACCTTGTGTGGGAAACACAAATCTAAGAAAAGGAAGGTACGGTCCAAAGAAATCGTAAGTAAAATCCTCATAGAGAGAATATGAGGTACTCAGGAAAAAGAGGAGAACTGAGAAGTAAAAGCGGATCGGTTCGGAAAGAGAGGTACAGTCCAATGAACACTGAGGAATCAAAGGAATAGGCGTCATCGAAGAAATAGATTTCGGTGGCGCTTATTTTTTGTGTTTTTTCAAAGCCTTGGCAAGACATGCGAAGAATCACCTGCCAGATTTGCCTGGGTCAGGTGATTTTTGTATGTCTTTCTTTGGTTCCGGGCTTGGAAAAATGTATAAATTTGTGCATTTTGTTCTTGGAAAAATGTCAAAAATAGGGCAAAATATAGTTGGAAAATGCAATAGTGATAAAAAGATGGACAAAGGAGCGAAAAAATGTTTAATCCAACAATGATATTTCAAATAAAAAATATGTGGGACCGGTTTCAGAAAAACCATCCGAAATTCCCGCGGTTTCTGCAGGTAGTTGGCAGTGAGTGTATCCAGGCGGGGACTGTGATTGAGATCTCTGTGACGAAGGCAAATGGGGAAAATATCACGTCAAACATTAAGTTAAATGAAGAGGACATGGAGCTGATCGCAGCTATGAGAGACTTGTCCAGACAAGTATAGATGTTGAGTAAGGGATGAGATCAACAAAATAATCCAAGGGAAGAAAGCCAAAGCGCGGGAAGATCAAAGTCACGCTTGGCGCAGGGGAAGGTTTGTTATGGAGAAGAAGTTAAAATATGTAGACATCTGCGAGGACCTTCGCAGCCGCATTTTAGAGGTAAAGATCAAGCCGGGGGACAAGCTGCCCTCGGAAAATGAGCTGTCGGCCCGGTATGGGGTGAGCCGGCAGACGGTTCGCAAGGCGTTGGAAATTTTGCAGAATGAAGGCTACATCTATGCGGAGCATGGCCGGGGAACCTTTTGCTCCGAATTGATGCGTCATCGAAAGCAGTCAAAAAATATCGCAGTCATCACCACGTATCTGTCGGATTACATTTTTCCCCGCGTGATCCAGGGGATCGACTGGGTGCTGACGGATAATGGCTACAGTATTTTATTGAAAAACACGAAAAATTCCCGGGGCATGGAGGCGAAATGCCTGGAGGAGCTGCTGCAGAAGGATATTGACGGCGTGATCATAGAGCCTAGCAAGAGCCAGATCATGTGCCGTCATACGAATCTGTACAGCATGCTGGACTCTTACAAGATCCCGTATGTGTTTATTCAGGGAATCTATGCGCAGATGAAGGACAAGCCCTGCATCCTCATGGATGATTGTCGCGGCGGATATCTGGTGACGGAGCATCTGATCGCGCAGGGAAAACGGGATATCATCGGCATGTTCAAGGCGGACGATACCCAGGGGCAGCAGCGTCACAAGGGCTATGTTCAGGCATTACAGGCAGCCGGTATTCCCTACGATCCGGACAAGGTGGTCTGGTTCTATACGGAGGACCGCAAGAGCCATCCGTACGAAAAGATGAAACAGCTCATCGATGAGCGCGGACAGCTGTTCTTTGACGGTGTGGTCTGCTACAATGACCAGATCGCGCTGCAGGTGCTGCGCGCCATGGAGGAAAAGGGCGTGGACTGTCCGGGGGAGATCGCAGTGACAGGATACGATGATTCCTATCTCGCGTCCACCTGCCGCGTGCCGCTCACGACGGTGACCCATCCCCAGGAGCGATTGGGCCAGATGGCGGCAGAGCTTTTGCTGCGTTTGATCCGCGAGGGCGACCAGGTGCAGGATACGCAGATCGTGATCGAGCCGGGGCTGGTTGTAAGGAAGTCGACGGGTATGTAGTACACGGATACTTCAGAGCCAAGGCTCGAAAATACTTCGTATTTCCGAGCTGTGGCTTCTCGCCAAAGTGTCCCCTGCTAAAATCACCTCTTCCAAGCAAGCTTGGCCGGTGATTTACGCATGCGCTACCTTGGCTCTGAAGTATCCAAAAAACAACTTGTAAATATAACCATACAAGTTGTATTGTAGAATACATAGAGAACAATAAAAAAATTATATATGAGGGGGTATTTTTACATGAGCAATGCAGCACAGGTAATCGAAGCCGGAAAAGCGGTACTCGGTATTGAGTTTGGTTCCACCAGAATTAAGGCCGTTCTTGTGGATGAGGCAGGAAAGCCCATCGCATCCGGTGCACATGATTGGGAAAATCAGCTGGTTGACGGCATTTGGACCTACAGTCTTGACGCAATCTGGGGCGGACTTCAGGACTGCTACCGTGATCTGACCGAGGACGTAAAAAAACAGTATGGCGTGGAGATCAAGTCTCTGGGTGCCATCGGTTTTTCCGCAATGATGCACGGATACATGGCATTCGATGAAAACGACACCTTACTTGTACCCTTCCGTACATGGAGAAACACCATCACCGGACAGGCTTGCGAGGAGCTGTCACCTTACTTAAACTTCAATGTTCCGCAGCGTTGGAGCGTTGCACATCTGTATCAGGCCATCTTAAGCGGCGAGGAGCATGTTGATAAGATCAAGTTCCAGACCACTCTGGCAGGATACATTCACTGGCAGATGACCGGTGAGAAGGTTGTGGGAATCGGAGAGGCAGCAGGTATGTTCCCCATCGATTCCAAGACACGTGACTATAACCAGACCATGGTAGACAAGTTTGATGCAAAGCTGGCTGAAAAAGGTATGCCTTACAAGCTGCGCGACATCTTCCCGAAGGTGCTTGTTGCAGGCGAGAACGCCGGAACACTTACCGCTGAAGGAGCTAAGAAATTAGATCCGACGGGAACCCTTCAGCCGGGCGCACCCATGTGTCCGCCGGAAGGTGATGCTGGAACCGGAATGGTTGCGACCAACTCTGTTGCTGTCCGCACCGGTAACGTTTCAGCAGGAACCTCCGTATTTGCAATGGTTGTTTTAGAGGACGAATTAAAGAAGCTTCATGAAGAGTTAGATATGGTAACCACTCCTGCAGGAGACGCAGTAGCAATGGTTCACTGCAACAACTGTACCTCTGACCTGAATGCATGGGTAAATATCTTCAAGGAGTTCGCAGAGAGCTTCGGCATTGATGTGGACATGAACAAGCTGTTCGGCACACTTTACAATAAGGCAATGGAGGCTGACAAGGACTGCGGCGGTCTGCTGGCTTACAACTATTTCTCAGGCGAGCACATCACCGGCTTTACCGAGGGACGTCCCATGTTCGTTCGTACACCGGATGCAAAGTTCAATCTGGCAAACTTCATGCGCGTGAACTTATATACTGCACTTGGCGCATTGAAGTGCGGTCTGGACATCCTCTTAAAGGAGGAGCAGGTAAAGATCGACTGCATCTACGGACACGGCGGATTGTTTAAGACCAAGGGCGTTGGCCAGAGCATTCTCGCAGCAGCAATGGACGCTCCCGTAGCGGTTATGGAGACTGCCGGAGAGGGCGGCGCATGGGGTATCGCACTCTTAGCTGAGTACATGGTCAGCAAAGAGGATGGTGAGACCTTAGACGCATACCTGAATAACAAGATCTTCGCAGGCGAGAAGGGCGAGACGATGAATCCCGATCCTGCAGATGTGGCAGGTTTTGATAAGTTTATTGAGCTGTATAAGGCAGGACTTCCTATTGAGGCTGCTGCGGTAAGTGCGATTAAGTAAATTATTTTTAGGAGGATAAAGAAAAATGTTAAAGACAAAGAATTACAAGTTCTGGTTTTGCACCGGTTCACAGGATCTGTACGGCGATGAGTGCCTGGCACACGTTGCAGAGCACTCAAAGATCATCGTTGAGAAGCTGAATGCTTCCGGCATTCTTCCTTACGAGGTTGTTTGGAAGCCGACACTGATCACCAACGAGCTGATCCGCAAGACCTTCAACGAGGCAAATATGGACGAGGAGTGCGCAGGTGTGATCACATGGATGCATACCTTCTCTCCCGCAAAGTCCTGGATCTTAGGATTACAGGAGTATCGCAAACCGTTACTTCACTTACATACACAGTTCAACGAGGAAATCCCTTACGATGAGATCGACATGGATTTCATGAACGAGAACCAGGCAGCTCACGGCGATCGCGAGTACGGCCACATCGTTACCCGTATGGGCATCGAGCGCAAGGTTATCGTTGGACACTGGTCAGATTCCATCGTTCAGGAGCGCATCGCTTCCTGGATGCGTACCGCGGTCGGTATCATCGAGAGCAGCCACATCCGCGTGATGAGAGTTGCGGACAACATGAGAAACGTAGCCGTTACAGAAGGAGACAAGGTAGAAGCTCAGCTGAAATTCGGCTGGGAGATCGATGCTTATCCGGTAAATGAGATCGCTGAGAGCGTAGCAGCTGTTTCCGCAGCAGATACCAACGCTTTGGTTGAAGAGTACTACAGCAAGTACGACATCTTATTAGAGGGACGTGATCCGGAAGAGTTCAAGAAGCACGTAGCTGTTCAGGCACAGATCGAGCTTGGCTTTGAGCGTTTCTTAGAGGAAAAGAACTATCATGCGATCGTTACCCACTTTGGTGATCTCGGCGCACTGCAGCAGCTGCCGGGTCTTGCGATCCAGAGACTGATGGAGAAGGGCTACGGCTTCGGTGCAGAGGGTGACTGGAAGGTAGCTGCCATGGTTCGCCTGATGAAGATCATGACCCAGGGCAAGAAGGATGCAAAGGGAACTTCTATGTTAGAGGATTACACCTACAACCTGGTAAAGGGCAAAGAGGGTATCCTTCAGGCACACATGTTAGAGATCTGCCCTTCTATCGCAGAGGGCCCCATCAGCATCAAGTGCCAGCCGCTGTCAATGGGTGATCGTGAAGATCCCGCAAGACTGGTATTTACCTCCAAGGCAGGTGCCGGAATTGCAACATCCCTGATCGATCTTGGAAACCGTTTCCGCCTGATCATTCAGGACGTAGACTGCAAGAAGGTGGAGAAACCGATGCCGAAGCTTCCGGTAGCTACCAACTTCTGGACACCGCAGCCTGATTTCTACACAGGAACCGAGGCGTGGATCCTGGCAGGCGGCGCTCATCATACTGCTTTCACCTACGATCTGACTGCAGAGCAGATGGGTGACTGGGCAGCAGCAATGGGCATTGAGGCTGTTTATATTGACAAGAACACCAACATCCGTGATTTCAAGAAGGATCTGATGTTAGGAAGTGTTTACTACAGATAAAAATATGTAGTAGCACAAATCTAATATTTTTAGGGTAATCAGCACAAAAATGTCATGTAGATTATCTGTAAAAAATAGTGTAAAATAAAATCAAAGGCTGCTTCCCGATACAGGGGAGCAGCTAATAAAAGATAAAAAGGAGAACAAAGCAATGAAATTCTTTATCGACACCGCGAATGTAGATGATATTCGTAAAGCAAACGACATGGGAGTTATCTGTGGAGTTACCACAAACCCTTCACTGATCGCAAAAGAAGGACGTGACTTCAACGAAGTGATCAAGGAGATCACCACCATCGTTGACGGACCGATCAGCGGCGAGGTAAAAGCTACTACTGTAGACGCAGAGGGTATGATCGCAGAGGGACGCGAGATCGCTAAGATCCATCCCAACATGGTTGTTAAGATCCCTATGACTGTAGAAGGCTTAAAGGCTACCAAGGTTCTTTCTTCTGAGGGTATCAAGACAAACGTGACTCTGATCTTTACTGCAAATCAGGCACTTCTTGCTGCAAGAGCAGGTGCTACTTATGTATCTCCTTTCCTTGGAAGATTAGATGACATCAGCCAGGCTGGTATCAACCTGATCGAGGATATCGTACAGATCTTCGACAACTATGGTCTGGAAACCGAGATCATCGCAGCTTCTGTTCGTAACCCGATCCACGTAACGGACTGTGCACTGGCAGGCGCTCATATCGCAACCGTTCCTTACGGTGTTATCGAGCAGATGACCAAGCATCCTTTAACGGATCAGGGTATCGAGAAGTTCCAGAAGGACTACAAGGCTGTCTTCGGAGAGTAAGAAGATTAATTTTTAAGGAGAAAAATCATGAACAAGCTTGAGCTTCAGAAAACTGCTGTTGAAGTTCGCAAAGGCATCATCGAGGGTGTTCATTCCGCAAAGGCAGGACATCCCGGCGGATCTCTTTCTGCAGCAGATATTTTTACCTATCTCTATTTTGAAGAGATGAACATTGATCCGAAGAACCCTAAGAGTCCGGATCGTGACCGTTTCGTATTATCCAAGGGACATACAGCTCCCGGTTTATATTCTGTACTGGCTAACCGCGGATACTTCCCGGTTGAGGATCTTCTGACACTGCGTCACACAGGATCTTACTTACAGGGACATCCGGATATGAAGCACATCCCCGGCGTGGACATGTCTTCCGGCTCTTTGGGACAGGGCTTATCCGCAGCATGTGGTATGGCTCTCGGCGCAAAGCAGGCAAAGAAGGACTTCCGTGTTTACGCACTGTGCGGAGACGGTGAGATCCAGGAAGGCCAGATCTGGGAGGCAGCGATGTTTGCAGGCTTCCGTAAGCTGGACAACCTGTGTGTGATCGTTGACAACAACAATCTTCAGATCGACGGACCCATCGATGAGGTATGTTCTCCTTATCCCATCGACAAGAAGTTTGAGGCATTCAATTTCCATGTGATCAACATTGACGGAAATGACTTTGATCAGATCAAGGCTGCATTTGACGAGGCAAAGGCAACCAAGGGTATGCCCACCGCGATCATCGCACACACCGTAAAGGGCAAAGGCGTTTCTTTCATGGAGAATAACGTTGGCTGGCATGGAAAGGCTCCGAATGATGAGGAGTTTGCCATCGCAATGGAGGATTTGAGAAAGGCAGGTGAAGCATTGTGTCAGAAGTAAAGAAGGTTGCAACAAGAGACAGCTACGGCAATGCTTTAGTCGAGCTTGGAAAAGAGCATGAGAATCTGCTCGTATTAGATGCCGATCTGGCAGCAGCTACAAAGACCGGCGTATTTAAGAAGGAGTTCCCGGAGCGCCACATCGACTGTGGTATCGCAGAGGCAAACATGACCGGTATCGCAGCCGGATTATCAACCACAGGATTTGTTCCTTTTGTAAGTACCTTTGCAATGTTTGCAGCAGGACGTTCCTTTGAGCAGGTGCGTAACTCCATCGGATATCCCCACTTAAACGTAAAGATCGGTGCAACACACGCAGGTATTTCCGTTGGTGAGGACGGTGCATCCCATCAGTGTAATGAGGATATCGCTCTGATGCGTTCCATCCCCGGTATGGTAGTTATCAACCCCAGTGATGATGTGGAAGCAAAGGCAGCCGTAAAGGCAGCTTACGAGCATGAAGGCCCCGTTTACTTACGTTTCGGACGTCTGGCAGTACCCGTGATCAACGATAACGCTGATTACAAGTTTGAGATCGGAAAGGGCGTAGAGCTTCGCGATGGAAAGGATTGCACCATCATCGCAACCGGACTTTGCGTATGCGAAGCACTGGAAGCAGCAGAGAAGCTTGCAGCAGACGGCATCGATGCACAGGTGATCAACATCCACACCATCAAGCCTTTAGATGAGGAGCTTGTGATCGCAGCAGCAAAGAAGACCGGACGCATCTTCACCGTTGAGGAGCATTCCATCATCGGTGGACTTGGCGCAGCAGTCAGCGAGTGCTTAAGCGAAAACTGCCCCACAAAGGTAACACGCATCGGAATGAACGACGTATTTGGCGAGTCAGGTCCTGCAAAGGAACTGCTTCACAAGTACAAATTAGATGCAGACGGCATTTACGAGCGTATCGCAGCAGAGATGAAATAGTGGAAACTGCTCAGAGCTTGCTCTGGGCAGTTTTTTTAAATAGGCAATTGCGAAACTTCTTCAGAACGTAAACAGGTCATGCGAGGCACAATGTATCAGGCAGGTACTTTGGAGCGGCTGGTACTTAGTGACCGTATTTTGGTCACTTATGTACCACTGCCAGC
>JAQYOU010000082.1 GCA_028727105.1 bacterium | reverse complement strand
ATATCGGAAATGGATACGGTCATGGCAGCACGGGTAGAATACTTATAACCCATTGCCTTGATATCGTCAGAACCTCTGCGGTCGTTGTAGCGCCGTGAATATTGATGACCTTCTCAAGGATCTTCTTCAAATATTTCTTTCCTACATGAAAATCTACTTCTAATAAGAGATAATCCTCCGGTTTCTCACGCTTCACAAAGCCCAGATCCTGCGGAATGATCTCGTTGAAGATCAGTCGGCCAAGTGTTGTTGTGATCGCACCGGATACATGCTCTCCTTCCGGAGTCACAGCCTCCTGATGTACACGGATCGGCTGATGCAGGCTGATCACACCGTTTTCGTATGCAAGCAGCGCCTGATTGGTACTGCTGAAGAAACGGCCGAGGATATCCTCCGGTGTACAGATGATCTCACGCTCAGACTCATCATGTGTCTGATAATGGATCATATCTGTTACCTTGAGCTCACCGGCATCCAGCGCAGCCTTTACCTGCTCCTTAGAGTCGTAAACCTTGTCACTTACAGTCGTGACACCGTCCTTTGTGTAGTCAGGCATCTTATCCATCGTCAGATAGTAGATACCAAGAACCATATCCTGTGAAGGAACGGCTACCGGGCCTCCGTCAGAAGGCTTTAACAGGTTGTTCGGAGAGAGCAGCATGAAGCGGCACTCCGCCTGAGCTTCCTGCGACAGCGGCAGATGGACAGCCATCTGGTCTCCGTCAAAGTCAGCGTTAAATGCGGTACATACAAGCGGATGAAGCTTGATCGCCTTACCTTCTACAAGGATCGGCTCGAAGGCCTGAATACCAAGTCTGTGCAGAGTAGGTGCACGGTTTAACATAACCGGATGCTCCTTGATAACGTCTTCTAAGACATCCCAAACTTCTGTCTGCAGACGCTCTACCATCTTCTTTGCACTCTTGATGTTATGTGCGGTTCCGTTTGAAACCAGCTCCTTCATGACGAAGGGCTTGAACAGCTCGATCGCCATCTCCTTCGGCAGACCGCACTGATAGATCTTTAATTTCGGCTCTACAACGATAACGGAACGTCCGGAATAGTCAACACGCTTTCCTAACAGATTCTGACGGAAACGTCCGGATTTTCCCTTTAACATATCGGACAGAGACTTTAATGCACGGTTTCCGGGTCCGGTGACCGGGCGTCCTCTGCGTCCGTTGTCGATCAGCGCATCCACAGCCTCCTGTAGCATACGCTTCTCGTTGCGCACGATGATGTCCGGCGCATTCAGCTCAAGCAGTCTGCGCAGACGGTTGTTTCGGTTAATGATACGACGATACAGATCGTTCAGATCGGAGGTGGCGAAACGACCACCGTCCAGCTGTACCATCGGTCGCAGATCCGGCGGGATCACGGGAATTACCGTCATGATCATCCACTCCGGCTTGTTTCCGGACTCGCGGAATGCCTCTACAACCTCCAGACGCTTGATGATACGCGCTTTTTTCTGACCGGTTGCATCAGCAAGCGCAGCCTTCAGCTCTGCAGAATCCTTCTCGAGGTCGATGGACTGCAGAAGCTCCAAAATAGCTTCAGCACCCATTCCCACGCGGAAGCTGCTGCCGTATTTTTCTCTGGCAGCCTGATAATCGGCATCAGACAGCACCTGCTTTAAGCTAAGCTCCGTCTTGCCGGGATCCAGTACAATATAAGAAGCAAAGTATAATACTTTTTCTAGTGTACGGGGTGATAAGTCAAGGATCAGTCCCATACGCGAAGGGATGCCCTTGAAATACCAGATGTGGGAAACAGGAGCAGCAAGCTCGATGTGTCCCATACGCTCTCTACGAACGCTTGCCTTGGTGATCTCCACGCCGCATCGGTCGCAGACAACACCCTTATAGCGGATCTTTTTGTACTTTCCGCAATGGCACTCCCAGTCCTTGCTGGGTCCGAATATCTTTTCACAGAACAATCCGTCCTTCTCAGGCTTTAAGGTTCTGTAGTTGATGGTCTCAGGCTTTTTTACTTCGCCGTGGGACCATTCTCTGATCTTCTCAGGTGAGGCCAGCCCAATCTGAATTGCGTCAAATGAAATTGGCTGGTAGGTTTCTTTATTTGCTGTCTCAGGCATTTTGGCACTCCCTTCTAATCTTCATCATCTAAAAGAGCATCGTCATCAAAATCATCTGCTCCAAAATCATCCAGGTCGTCAGACTCCTCGTCCTCATCCTCTTCAACGGCTACAAGCTCCTCGCTGTCCGCATCGAACTCCACCTTGGAGAATCCGCGCTTCGAAAAGCTCTCGCTGTCCTCAAAAGCAAAATCCTTATCGCCGGCGATGATCGCATTGAGATCCGTGTTGCCGTATTCGCTGATCTCCATCAGCTCTACTTCCTCGCGGTTCTCATCCAGCACCTTCACATCCAGACCCAGGGACTGCAGCTCTTTTAACAGCACCTTGAAGGACTCGGGGATTCCGGGCTCAGGAATGTTATCTCCCTTGATGATCGCCTCGTAGGTCTTCACACGTCCAACCACATCATCGGACTTGACAGTCAGGATCTCCTGCAGGGTATATGATGCACCGTAAGCCTCCAGTGCCCAAACCTCCATCTCTCCGAAACGCTGTCCACCGAACTGAGCCTTTCCACCGAGCGGCTGCTGGGTAACCAGAGAGTAAGGACCGGTAGAACGTGCATGGATCTTGTCGTCTACCAGGTGATGTAGCTTCAGGTAATGCATGTGTCCGATGGTAACCGGTGAATCAAAGGGTTCTCCGGTACGCCCGTCTCGCAGCTGCACCTTTCCGTCTCTGGAGATCGGTACGCCCTTCCACAGATCACGATGGGCTCTGTGCTCGGATAAGTATTCCATCACGTCTTCACGGAGGGTATCCTTGTATTTTTCATAGAAGATCTCTGTACCCTCTTTCCACTCCGGATCTTTTGCCTCTTCCTCATCAAAGGGAAGATTTACGTAATCATTCGCAAGCTCCAGTGTATCCTGGATATCAATTTCTCGTGCGCCGTCAAATACAGGAGTCTCAATATTAAAACCAAGTGCCTTTGCGGCAAGACTCAAGTGGATCTCCAGCACCTGTCCGATGTTCATACGGGAAGGCACACCCAAGGGGTTTAATACGATATCCAAAGGACGTCCATTGGGAAGGAACGGCATATCCTCCACCGGAAGCACTCTGGAAACGACACCCTTGTTACCATGACGACCAGCCATCTTATCACCGACAGAGATCTTACGCTTCTGTGCGATGTAGATGCGAACCGCCTGGTTAACACCCGGAGATAACTCATCTCCGTTTTCTCTTGTAAATACCTTTGCATCCACAACGATACCATACTCGCCGTGAGGTACCTTTAAGGAAGTATCACGTACTTCTCTTGCTTTTTCACCGAAGATCGCACGCAGCAGGCGCTCCTCTGCGGTCAGCTCGGTCTCGCCCTTCGGGGTAACCTTTCCGACCAGGATATCACCGGCGCGAACCTCCGCACCAACACGGATGATTCCGCGCTCGTCTAAGTCTTTTAATGCATCCTCGCCAACACCGGGCACATCGCGGGTGATCTCTTCCGGTCCGAGCTTGGTATCACGTGCCTCTGCCTCGTATTCCTCAATATGAACGGATGTATACACATCATCCTGAACCAGACGTTCACTTAAAAGAACCGCATCCTCGTAGTTATAGCCTTCCCAGGTCATGAATCCGATGAGCGGGTTCTTACCTAATGCCAACTCACCGTCAGCGGTAGAAGGACCGTCAGCGATCACCTCGCCGGCCTCCACATGATCGCCCTTGAATACGATCGGTCTCTGGTTGTAGCAGTTACTCTGGTTACTTCTGGAGAATTTGGTCAGCTTATAATTGGAAGTTGTTCCGTCATCGTTCTTTACCCAGATCTCATCAGACTGAGCCTTTTCAACGGTTCCGGACTTCTTTGCAACGACACAGACTCCGGAGTCGACAGCTGCCTTGGGTTCCATACCGGTTCCAACAACAGGAGCCTCGGTAGTCAGAAGCGGAACGGCCTGACGCTGCATGTTGGATCCCATCAGCGCACGGTTCGCATCGTCGTTCTGCAGGAACGGGATGAGGGCCGTAGCTACAGAGAACACCATCTTCGGAGAGACATCCATGTACTCAAACATGGTCTTGTCGTACTCCTGGGTCTCATCCAGGTAACGGCCGGATACGGAATTACGCACAAAATGACCTTCTGCGTCCAGCTTCTCGTTTGCCTGCGCTACATGGTAATTATCCTCTTCGTCAGCGGTCATGTATACAACCTCGTCTGTGACGCGGGGATTCTTCGGGTCAGTCTTATCGATCTTACGATAAGGAGCCTCAACAAAACCATACTCGTTAATGCGGGCATAGCATGCCAGTGAGTTGATCAGACCGATGTTCGGACCTTCCGGCGTCTCGATCGGGCACATACGTCCATAGTGTGAATAGTGGACATCACGGACCTCGAATCCGGCACGGTCACGGCTCAGACCACCGGGTCCCAGTGCAGAGAGACGTCTCTTATGTGTCAGCTCACCAAGCGGGTTATTCTGATCCATGAACTGTGACAGCTGGGAAGATCCGAAGAACTCCTTCACTGCTGCAGTCACGGGCTTGATATTGATCAGGCTCTGAGGAGAGATGCCCTCCAGATCCTGTGTTGTCATACGTTCACGTACCACACGCTCTAATCTGGAAAGACCGATGCGGTACTGGTTCTGAAGCAGTTCGCCCACCGCACGGATACGACGGTTGCCCAGGTGATCGATATCATCATCGTTACCGATGCCCCACTCCAGATGCATATTATAATTAATAGAAGCAAAAATATCGTCCTTTGTAATGTGCTTGGGGATCAGCTCATGCACATTCTTTCGGATTGCTTCCTTGATATCTTCAATCGAAGAATTCTCTTCCAGGATCTGCTTTAATGCCGGGTAGTATACAAGCTCTGTAATACCCAGCTCCTTTTGTGCAGCCTTGTCAGCCAGCTCCGGTACCCACGCGCCAAGATCCACCATCATGGAGGACAGTACCTTGACATTGCGCTCCTCAGTCTGGATCATGACATATTTTACAGCAGCGTTCTGGATCTCATCCGCTTTTTCTCTTGTAAGCTGGGTTCCAGCCTCTGCCAGCACTTCACCGGTAGAAGGATCGATGACATCCTCAGCCAGCACCTGGCCGCGCAGACGGTTCTTGAATGCCAGCTTCTTGTTGAACTTATAACGTCCAACCTTTGCAAGATCATATCTTCTCGGGTCAAAGAACATTGCAGAGATCAGGTTCTCAGCGCTTTCCACCGTAAGGGGCTCGCCGGGGCGGATCTTCTTGTACAGTTCCAGCAGACCGGATTCATAGTTTGTAGAAACGTCCTTGCCGATACTTGCAACGATCTTCGGCTCCTCGCCAAAGTAATCAAGGATCTCCTGATTGCTTCCGAGTCCGAGTGCACGGATCAGAACCGTGATCGGGACCTTTCTTGTTCTATCTACACGAACATAAAATACGTCATTGGAGTCTGTCTCGTACTCTAACCATGCACCACGGTTAGGGATAACGGTACAGGAGTAGAGGGTCTTTCCGACCTTGTCACGGGTGATGCCATAGTAAATACCGGGTGAACGAACAAGCTGGCTGACGATAACACGCTCAGCTCCGTTGATCACGAACGTACCAGTCTCTGTCATCAGAGGCAGATCACCCATAAAAATCTCGTGCTCATTGATCTCCTCAGTCTCCTTATTATACAGACGAACCTTAACCTTCAGAGGCGCTGCATAAGTAGCGTCACGCTCCTTGCACTCCGGAATTGTATACTTCACATCATCGGCACACAATGTAAAGTCCACAAACTCCAGACTCAGGTGTCCACTGTAGTCCGTAATGGGAGAGATATCTGCAAACACTTCTTTTAAACCTTCGTCCAGGAACCACTGGTAGGAGTCCTTCTGTACCTCAATCAGATTGGGCATTTGCAGAACTTCTTTTTGTCTTGAGTAGCTCATACGCAGGCTCTTGCCAGCTTGTACCGGACGTATTCTGTTTTTCTCCATTGACGTTTCACCTCTCGTTATTATTATTTTGGCCGCCTCCGCCTAAAAGAGCGCAGAAATAGCCTATTTACCACAATAAAGCACCATACATCTTATCACAAAAGTCTCCATAATGCAAGTACAAAATTATTTTTTTATATTGACAAGTCACCCCCATGGAAAAAGTCCGGAAAAGGGCACACTACATGCCATTTTCCGGACTTTCCCGTTCACTTTCTGATCAGGTCACGCTCGCCGATCAGGCATTTGCAGCAGGAACCGCAATACCGTTCTCGTCCAGGGTATATCTCACTCCCTCAACCTTGACCGTCTTTTCTTTCACCATCGTACCCTTCTTGCCAAAGTAGTACAGATTACCGGCTTCATCTTCTACAAGCTGCTGATAGACCATCTTTCCATTCTCGTCGAAATAGTAAGTCTTTGTTCCCACGGTCACCATCTGACCCTTTACCAGTTTGCCCTCTTCATCTAAATAATATCTGTCGGCATCCACCTTAACGATCTTATCCTTCACCAGCGTTCCGTTCTTGCCAAAGTAGTACAGATCACCGGCTTCATCTGATACAAACTGCCTGTAGACCAGCTTGCCCTTCTTGTCAAAGTAATAAACCTTTGTTCCGACCGTCACCATCTGGTCCTTCACCATGATGCCGTTTTCATCAAAGTAATACTTATCCGCGTCGATCTTCACGATCTTGTTTTTGACCTTCGTGCCGTACTTTCCATAATAATAGTAATTTCCCTTAAGCTTCACCATTTGTCTGCATGCCATGACACCGGCTTTGTCAAAGTAATACTCCTTATTATTAAAGATCATTTCACGATTTACGGCCATCTTTCCTTCTTCATCAAAGTAATAGGTGTTTTCTCCCAGATTTGCAAGATAGTTATACTGTTTGGTTCCGTACTTTCCGAAATAATAGCTGTCCCCGTCGATAGACACAATCTGTGCGACCGCCATCTCTCCGTCTTCGCCAAAATAATACTGCTTTCCGTCAAATTCCAGCACTTCATCCGTTGAAAACACACCATCTTCATTTACCGCATAGGTCTTCTCACCGATCACGATAAAGTCCAGTTCGTCGCCGCCTTCTTCCTTCCAGCCATTTTCGTCAAAATAGTACAGTTTTCCATCAATAGTCTGAAAGCCTGTCAGCATGACAGCAGTTCCACTCTCTGCCTGAAGCCTGAAGTAGCGGTGTTTCCATATATCGTACTCTTTCCAGCCGAGATACATCCCGTATTCATCAAAATCACCGTAGTCCATGCAGCCGGCGTCTGTAAAGTAATACTTATTGCCATCAATCTCCTGAACTCCCGCAAGCGGAACGCCGTTCTCATTAATATAATAATAATCCTGCACCCGGTTGATCCCGTCCGCACCATAAACGGCGATCCAGCCCTGAACCTTTTTCAAATTGCCCAAGGACTCTCCCTGGTAGAGAGAAATCTTTCCATCGGAGATCCGGTATGCGATCGTCTTCTTCTCATTTGCCACATAATAAGGCATACTCACCGGTTTTGCAGTGCTCAGCGAGCGATTGAAAGCCCATTGTTTCAATTCATAGTCATAAGATGTACTTCCGTTATTGATTGCAAAGGTATAAGTCGGATCAATGGCTGCCAAAAGATTTTTTGAATTTCCAAGCGCTGTTCCATGATGTGACAGCTTGTAAATGTCAGACTTCAGTGCACTTCCATACTTTTTCACGAGGTAATCCGCTTCCACCTTCAGAAGGTCACCGCCTGTGAGATAAGTCACTCCGCCGCATTCCACGCGCGTAACCAGACAACAATTGTTCTCATAATAGGTCATTCTGATACTCTGGCCCGCCTCTGTCTCGGCCTCCTCATCCGGCACCTTCGATGCATAATCTGACGGATGGATGCTATTCACGTACTCCACCGAGGGCGCCAGCACATTAAAATTCGCATAACCGACCGTAAACTGGCTCCCCTCCTTCAGATACATGATGCGGTTCTCTCCGCCCATATAATCATTCATATATGCGCGCAGCATATCATATTTCTGCCCATAATCATCAGATTCCGGTGCCAATGAGGGATCCGCAACATACAGATAGTCAATCTTATAGCCGCGATCCTTCAGGTAATTCAATCCCGCCATAAAATTGCCATTCTTTCCACCCACATGATCAATGTGAAGATGGCTCAGATACAGCTTAAAATGCTTCACTCCCGCAGCATCCAGCTGTGCACACAGCTGCGGCATATTCTCATACAAGCCCATATCCATCAGGATATACTCGCTTGCGGATTTGATCAGCACAGCATCGCCCTTGCTCTGCGAATCAAGATACATTCCGTAGATCGTCATGCTCTCTGACCATGCCGCCTTCACCTGCATAGGCTGTGCACAAACGATCATAACCAACATCAAAACCAACAAACTTCCTTTTTTTACCTTACGCATAAAATTACTCATGAATATCAAAATTACCTTTCTTCCATTGTGATGACCGCTCTGCGGATGCCTTCCTTTACATCCACCTTCGCGCTCCAGCCCAGTCCTTCCAGCCGTTCACTGGCCAGAATTTCCGGCGTTTTTTTACTGAAATCCAAAACCGGCTCCTTCTCATCCTCGGGATTTGCAAAGGAAAGCGTCATCTGCCGTTCCGGGAAAACCGCCACTGCAGTCTTTGCAAAATCGCGGATCGTAATATCCGAATGCTTTGCAGCAATGTTATACGGAACTCCCGTCTCACCTTTCATCATGATGGTCAATAGTGCAGATGCCGTATCCGTCACATAGCAAAAAGAACGGTATGCAGCACCATTGCTCTTTAACAAAATGCTCTGTTTGCGAATGATATTTGCCAGGAACTGGGCCCAGACACGATCATCCTCCATCGTGCTTGCTCCGTAAATGTAGCTTGGTCTGGCAAGCTTTACCGGCACGCCATACTGTTTTGCATAACAGTTACACAGCGTTTCTGCTGCACGTTTTCCAACCGCGTAGCAGTTTTTATAAGAATCAATATCCAGATATCCCAATTCCTCCTCACGGATATCTTCTCTCCCATTTGCAACCTCTCCGTATACCTTGAGGCTGGAAACCACCAGCACGGACTCTACCTGTTCCTTCAACGCATAGCGCAGTACATTTGTAGTTCCCTGCGTATTTGCCTCCATCGTACCCACCGGATCATTCTCAAAGTAATACGGCGTCGCCTGACTTGCCGCATGGATCACGTAGTCAGCATGTGAGCAGGCATCCATTCCCACGCACACATCTCCTTCCACCAGCTTCAGATCCTGTCTGTCCGCGATCACACCATACTTCTTTTTTGCTTTTTCAATATTTCTGACAAGCCCCTGCACGCAGATGCCCATATCCTCCTCATCATTTTTGAGAAGCATGGACATAATGATATAGTATGCAATAAATCCATTTGCACCCGTGATCAAAACTGTTTTATTTTTCAATTTTGACCAGTCAATGTCAGTACCGGCAATCTCACACAGATCTGCATAGAGCTGACTGCCAACATGCTCCTTGATTTTAACTGATTCCATAGTTCCTCCTTTCGCAAATAAGACAGTCTGTCGACTGTCTTATCCAACCCGCCTATATATTATAATCCATATTTTAATACTTCTTTTGCAAACTGCTTGTAGTGCTCATAATAATGAATGGCGCGAAGTGATTCCAGATCCTCCGGAGTTGTCACCTTAATGTTTTCACGGATACCCTGGAAAATGTGGATCGTCTCTCCCAGCTCGATCAGAAGCTCTCCGGAAGACACCGGATCCATTCCGCGTTTTTCAGCCTCACCGTGTGCCCACATGATCTTCTCCATGGTGTATCCCTGCGGAGCCTGGGTAATAAACATTTTCTTACGGGTATAATTCTTGCTGCAATTTGACCCGTCCTCGCTGTACAACACCGAATCAATACTGGGCGTCACAGGCACTGCACTGCCATACTTGCGCGCATCTTCAATACACTGGGTGATCAGCTCCTCGCTCAGCATCGGCCGCACACCATCACAGATCAGCACGATATCCTCAGGCTGTGCGATCTTGTCCACTTCCACAAGTCCATTATGAATAGACTGATGTCCGCTCGCTCCTCCGGGAACAGTTGCGATCACTTTTTGAATATTAAAACGCTCAATATCCCGCTTCAGCTCATCCAGCCAATTCTCCACACAGACAACCACCATGTTATCTACCATCGGATGATTCGAAAAATGCTCCATGGTACGAACAATGATCGGTTTACCCTCAATCTCTAAAAACTGCTTGGGAATGTCGATCGATTTCATTCTCTGACCGATTCCACCAGCAAAAATCACTGCAGAAACCATTTCAATCCCTCCACTTCCTTTTATAATTGTAATTCATTGACTAATCGCTCCAATGCATGTCCATCACATGCACCCATATATGTCTGCCGAAACGCCCGGATACGGTCTGTCTCAGGATTGACAAAAGCAGCTTTCACCGCCTCCGCCAGTTCAGCCTCGCCCGTAACGATCGGGCCGGGCATTTCAGAATAATCAATATAAAACTGTTCTTCTTTCACATAGTAGTCCAGATCCGGTGCATAAAACACGATCGGACGCTCCAACAGCAGAAAATCATAGATCACCGAAGAATAATCAGAGATCAGAACATCCGTCACCGGAAGCAGCTGCTCTGTGGGGATCCGACAGTCATCCTCTCCCACATGCTTTTGCAGATGCGGATGAAGCTTTGTGATGACCAGCCAGTCCTCGCCCAGCGCTTCCCGCAAGCGTTCCAGAAAAGCCATATCCACGATCTCCGGCGTCGCAGCATTACCACGAAACGTAGGAGCCCACAATACAACCTTTTTTCCCTCAGCATTTGGATACTGCTTCAGAAACTGTGCCCGGCACGCCTCCAGGTACTCCTGCCGAAAAAAACGATCCGTCCGGCTCAAGCCAAGCCCCTTTACGATAGAGGGATCCACCCGCATGCCGGAAACATAGGCACGATCGCAGGCATCATCACTGGTCAGCACCAGCGAATAATTGCGAAACACATTTCCCTTATAATACTTTGGAATGTCGCGCGGCGTATCATAGGCATACTTTTTCAGCATCCCTCCCGCATGCCACATCTGAACAACCACCGTCTTCTCCCTCTTTTTGCAGGAGGCAACCGGCAAAAAATTATCACAGATAAATACATAGCCTGCGCGGGCGTAGACCAGCATGAATTTCAGCATAAAGCACAATCCGCCAAAATATCCCGATCTGTCACAGTCCCGCGTCATTGCAAGGACCGTATAATCCTTACCTGCAAACCATGCATACAGATCTTCCATACTATAGGGCACCTCATTGTGATGCGAATCCGCAAACACCACCAGCCTGCGATCCACACGGCGAAGCTTTCCGACCTGATAAACAACGGGAAAGACCACATTCTGCATAATGATCTTAACAATTTGCTTGATCTTAAAATTCATATTCTACTGCTTCATCAATTCGTTGATCTTCTCTGCGATACGCTTGCTTGCCTGTCCGTCCTCCATGCAGCCGCGCTCCTCCAGGAAACGACCAACATCCTTCAGGTACTTGTCATTATCAAACGCTTTGATCCGCTCAGCCAGCTCGGCGCTGTCCTTCGCAATCGGGAACGGAGTGGTCTCGATCGGATAGTAGAAACCTCTGGACTCCTTGAAATCTTCCAGCCCAAGCTCAATAATAAAGCCGGGCTTACGTGACAGCACATAGTCAAAGATCCAGCTGGAATAATCCGTAACACCAACAGCAGTCACCAAAAGAAGCTCCTGCATATCCTCGTACAACGTTGCATCCGAAACATAGGACGGCAGATCATCCAGCCACAGTTTACTCTCCTTTTTCAGACGATTGTGCAGACGGATCACGATCTGCCATTTACCACCAAACCGCTCCTCCAATGCCTTTTTGATCAGGGCATAATCCAGTGCCTCATAATTTTCATCCACATCATCGCGATGCGTAGGCGCAAACAGGAAGATCTGACGACTCTCATCAATATCCAAAAAGCTGTATACTTTTTTCCTGATCTTTGCAATCTTTTCCTCATCCTTCAGGAAAAAGATATCATTGCGCGCATGTCCAACCTGAACAGACGGAACATCCTTCCAATATGCCGTCCGAAAAACTTCTGTCTCAAAATCACTGTTGGACAGCAACAGATCCACGCTCTTCTGGCACTTCTTTGCCAGGCGCTTCCAGCTGAAGCCCATGACCACATCGCCATCCAGGCGCTTGATACCGAGCGATCCGTGCCAGGTCTGAAGCAGATACTGATCTTTCTTTTTATATGCGTAGAGACGCTCTACAATATTCGTATTCTCAATAATAACCTTAGATGCCGCCAATTCCTTGTAAAACTCATAGGAATTATGGGGTACAAACTGTAATTCAATCGGATAATCGCTGCGCGGGATCGCAGACTTCACATCCCAAACCAGTCGCACATCCGCATCCTCTTTAATCAGTTCCTCTGCAATATATTTGGGGTTACAGGTATAATCTCCCTGGAACGTCAGGAACATAACCTGATCCTTCACAGGCGTCCGCTTTGCCAGCACACGCCGGGCCAGCACGGCAATCAGTCTGTCCGGATATAACACGATCTTATGGATCACAGTCAGCAAAAGCTTCAGTATCCCGATCAACGCCTTGCTTACCAGCGTAATAATTCCGGCTATCAATTTATATAACAGCAAAAACAGATAACGAAGGAACCGTCCCTCGACCATTTTACGCGCAAGTGTATTCCCAATTCTACTTATCATGTCTTTTCCCTTCCTACTCACCTAACATCTGTAAAAACTGCTTCAGATAATCGTTTGTCAACTCACGCAGATTCGCTCTGATGGATGCATCGTATCCGGTATCCATCGCATTCTGGATCGCATCAAGGATCTGCTCAATATGAAGCTTATCCTCTGTAAAGAAAGACTCTTTCTTTCCGATCACCTCAGAGAAAATCTGTAATTTTTCGCTCCAGATCAGCCCGACCACCGGAATATCCAGTGCATAGGACGTGATACATGCATGCAGACGCGCCCCGAATACACAGCGGAAGGATGTGATCTGCTCCAGAAACTCTGCCGTATTCTTCGGCGGATTCCACAGCTTTTTAGGATCCGTACACCGCATTGCACTGAGCAGCTGTTTTCCAAACTTCTGATCTGCCGCCATACCGTTGGAGAACAGTACCCAATCCCAGCCGCGCTCCTCGATCCCGCTGATCAGCTTCTTGTAAAAGTTCATCAGCTGGAACTCAGACAGGGAATTTCCGTATGCCTGGTACACGCGGCCACGGATCACATTGACACCGATCACCTTTGCGCCCTCGCGCACACCGGGCTGCACATCGTAGCACTCCGGAACCCAGAGCGCAGGATCACCGACACGTGAGGTTTTGATGTTGGGATTCACAATGTACTTATTCTGAAGTGTATCCACATCGTCTCTGGTCGTGATCACCTTCATGCAGTCATTATTGATCGCCTTTTTCAGTCTCTGACAGCGGATATCATTCTCATCATAGCCTTCAATACCCACACCATTCATCATGATCGGAATATGGTTCTTCTCTGCGATCTTCACGATCTGCTCCACATAATAGTTCAAGCCCTGTGTGCGGAACTTCAGGAAACCGCCGCCGGCAAAAACGATCGCATCCACATCCTTGAGCTGCTTTTTAAATTTATGATTGATCTTCAGCCACCACATAAAATACTCATACACATAGCGGAAACGACTGTGGTTCTCGTAGCTGAACATGTATCCGGACATCTTGATCAGAACCTTTGAGATCAAAAACGGGATCTTCTCAAACCCCTTATAGGATTTCACACGGGGATTCACATCCACCTCTACGATCTTTGTCCCGGGCATGTTCTGCCGGATCAGATATTGCGTCACCTCACACAATATGTTATCTCCGGCATTCTTAATGGCATATAGCCCAACAACTGCAATTTTCTTCATTGTTTTCTCCTCCAAAATGCACATTATTCTTCTGCATCCATATATTCTTCATACTTATCGAGAACCTCATTTGTCTCTCCGATCATCACCATCTCGCCCTCATTGATCCACAGCACCTTTGTACACAGATCACGAAGCGACTGGTTGTTATGAGAAACGATGACCACGGTCCGCTCCTTGTCCGAGATCAGGGATTTCATCTTTTTATAGCTCTTTTTCTTAAAACGGCGGTCACCCACGCTGAGGACCTCATCGATCAAAATGATATCCGTCTCCAGGATCGCCGTAATGGAAAACGCCAGCTTGGAATACATGCCGCTGGAGTACGTGGAGACCGGCATATCAATAAACCTTCCGAGGTCAGCAAACTTGATGATCCGCGGCATCTTTTCCCGGATCTGTTCCTCCGAAAAGCCTAAAAGCATTCCGGAAAGAATGATATTCTCACGTCCGGAAAGCTCTTTTTGGAATCCCACGCCGATGGAAAGCAACGACACGGTATTGTCAAACGTATCGATCGTTCCTTCATCCGGCGAAAAAATATGCGCCAACGCGCGCAGCATGGTGGATTTACCACTGCCGTTTTTCCCTACAATGCCTAAAATCTCACCTTTTTCCAGCTCAAAGGACACATGCTTTACCGCTTCAAAGTATTCTTTTTTATTGCGGTTGAGATGTAAAAGATTTTTCTTTATCGAATACGATTTCAGGCTTCTATATCGAATTGTTAAGTTGTCTACGCGAATTGCTACTTCTTTTTGTCCCATTCGACCACCTTTTAAATAACCTTAACATAACTATTTTCGTTTTTATAAATCAAACGCACACCAATCAGTGACAAAACTATTCCTATGCCCATCCAGATCAGCAGATACCTGACCGCAGGCGTCTCTCCGTAGAGCAGGCAGTTCCTGAGTGATGTGATGACAAACGCCATCGGATTGCACTTGCCAAGGATCTCCGCCAAAACCGGGTGCTTGGGTCCAATCCTCCTATCGATGGAAAACATGATACCTGTCATATAAAACACCAGCCGCAGCGCGATCGTGATCACATTTGACAGATCCTCAACAAACACACCAAAATGGCACACAATGCACATCATACCAAACGTCACCAGTACCAGGCACAGGAAAATCGGGACCACATACAAAACATTCCACGTCAAAGGCACCCGGTACACGATCATCAAAAATACAACGATCGCGAATGAAATCGCCATTTTAAAGCCATTCACAAACATTTTTGATTCCACGAGAATAAATTTCGGCAAATACACTTTAGATACAACAGACTTGTTTTTTTTCACGATCTTTACACTGTTTTTCATATTCTGATTGAAAAACGTCCAAACCGTCAATCCCACATATATGAATGCCGTAAAATACTCTTCGCGGGCATCAAACACTACTCCGAAAATAAACGTATAGATCAGCATCAGACAGATGGGCTCGAGGATCCACCATACCCAGTTCAGATAGGAGCCGGCCACTTCTGCCTTCAGCTCCGCTTTTGCAGAATATACTGCATATCGGAAGTATTTCTTTATATCATTTAGAAATCTTTGCATCATCTTCTTCTATCCTTTTGTGCTACTACAGCTGTTTTCTTATCATATCATATCACCTGGCAGATTTCAATTATCGTCCCAAAAAAGGAGTCTCTGAATAGTAATATTCAGAGACTCCCCGGGTTGGGCTGTTCTATCCAGCTTCATTCAGATCAATTATTTAAGAGTAACCTTAGCTCCCTCTGCCTCAAGTTTTGCCTTGATGTCCTCAGCAGTAGCCTTGTCAGCCTGCTCCTTGATAACCTTAGGAGCGCCATCAACAACGTCCTTAGCCTCTTTTAAGCCAAGACCGGTTGCCTCACGAACAACCTTGATAACCTTAACCTTGTTAGGACCAACCTCAGTTAACTCTACGTCAAACTCAGTCTTCTCCTCAGCAGCTGCTGCCTCTCCGCCTGCTGCTGCAACTACAACGCCTGCTGCTGCAGATACGCCGAACTCTTCTTCACATGCTTTTACTAAATCATTTAACTCTAATACGGTTAAACCTTTGATAACCTCAATGATCTCTGCTGTTGTCATTATTTTTTCCTCCTGATATTTTTCTGATTTTTTTAATAAGGATGTTCTTTTCGCTAAGCTCGGACTTCGTTCTCACTCGTCCTTGCTAATCTCAAAGAACGACCTCGCAACACGCTCTGTCTTCGCTACCGCTCGCCAATCGCTAGTTGCTTTCGGTCTCTGCGGGAGCTGCCTCGCCATCCTTCTCTGCGATCTGCTTGATAACGCGAGCGAAGTTGGTGATGGGTGACTGGATACTTCCAAGTAACTTGGACAGTAATACCTCTCTTGAAGGGATAGAAGAGATGGTCTTCATTCCTTCTGCATCATAGAAGTTGCCCTCTACGACACCGGCTTTGATCTCTAACTTCGGTGCTTTCTTTGCAAACTCTGCTAAAACTCTTGCAGGTGCAGTTGCATCTGTAGTAGAGATAGCGATTGCGTTCGGTCCCTCTAATACTTCAGAAAGGCTCTCGAACTCTGTTCCCTTGAAAGCGAAGTTCATGAAGGTATTCTTGTATACCTTGTAAGTAACTCCGGCTTCTCTCAGCTGCTTACGTAACTGGGTATCCTCAGCAACAGTAAGTCCACGGTAGTCAACGATAACGACTGACTGTGCGTCCTTGATGCTGTCGGAAATCTCCTGTACGATCGGTGCTTTCAATTCTACTTTTGCCACGAATCTTTTACCTCCTATTTTATTTTTGATATTGCGTTAGATGAGGTATGAAAAAAGCCCCCTCGCATTGCGCGAAGGGGCAGAATTCGTAAATCCTTTATCATTCTCCTCGGCAGGCACATACGTTTACGCCATTCGGCACCTGCTGTCTTCGGCAACATACGCGGTGATTATATCACCATTTTATATATCTGTCAATCATTAATTCGTTCAAAGTCAGTTATTCAGACAACCGAAACGGGTATCCTAAGCTAACTTTGTAACATTCATCTTCACGCCGGGGCCCATGGTAGGAGCTACTACACAGCTCTTAATGTACTGACCCTTTAATGAAGCCGGCTTTGCCTTAATGATTGCAGCGATCAGGCTCTGGAAGTTGTCCGCTAACTGTTCTTCTGTGAAAGATGCTTTTCCAATAGGCACATGGATAATGTTAGACTTATCCAATCTGTACTCGATCTTACCGGCTTTGATGTCGTTCACAGCCTTAGTAACATCCATAGTAACCGTACCAGCCTTCGGGTTAGGCATTAAGCCCTTCGGTCCAAGGACACGTCCCAGACGACCAACAACACCCATCATGTCGGGAGTTGCTACAACAACGTCAAAGTCTAACCATCCCTCGTTCTGGATCTTAGGGATCAGCTCCTCGCCGCCAACATAGTCAGCGCCAGCTGCCTGTGCCTCATCTACCTTGGTTCCCTTTGCGAAAACTAAAACTCTTACGGTCTTACCTGTTCCATGAGGCAGTACAACTGCGCCACGGATCTGCTGCTCTGCATGACGACCATCACAACCGGTTCTGATATGAACCTCGATTGTCTCATCAAATTTTGCAACGGCTGACTTCTTAGCCAGGCCGATTGCCTCAGCTACATCATACTGAACGGAACGATCAATATTCTTTGCAGCTTCCTGATATCTTTTTCCTCTTTTCATTCTAATTACCTCCTAGTGGTATTAACGGGTTTTTCGCCCTTCCACGATAAAGTATCAAAAGTCTTTTCGATGAATTTGCCTAAGTGATTATTATACTGAAAATACTATTTTACAAGGAAGTTCTTTTCGCTAAGTTCATGCGGCGCCTAACGGCTTGCATTCACTAATCTCAAAGAACGACCTCGCGACACGCTCTGTCTTCGCTATCGCTCGCCACTCGCTAGTCGCTTACAGTCACGCCCATGCTGCGGCATGTTCCTTCGATCATGCTCATAGCTGCCTCAAGGCTTGCTGCGTTTAAGTCGGGCATTTTCAGCTCTGCGATTTCCTGGATCTTTGCTTTGGAGATAGTTGCAACCTTGGTCTTGTTCGGAACACCTGAACCACTCTTGATGTTGCAAGCTTTCTTAATTAATACCGGTGCAGGAGGAGTCTTAGTGATGAAGCTAAAACTTCTGTCTGCGTATACGGTGATCACTACAGGAATAATCAGATCTCCCTGATCTGCCGTTCTTGCATTAAACTGTTTTGTGAACTCCACGATGTTTACACCGTGCTGTCCAAGGGCAGGTCCAACCGGGGGTGCGGGTGTAGCTTTTCCGGCAGGGATCTGTAACTTGATATATCCTACTACTTTCTTTGCCATTTGGAAATTCCTCCTTCTATAGAGTCTTCTTAACTTCTGCGAAACTTATTTCTACCGGTGTTTCGCGACCGAATAGATCAACATTGATTGTCACGATCTGCTTATTGTGATTCATTGACTGAATTACGCCAATCGTGTCTTTCCAGACACCTCCGATGACGGTAACTGTATCGCCTTCCTCAAAATCAACTGTCACGCCTTCTGTCTTGATTCCGAGATTACGCATCTCGATATCAGTCAGAGGAACCGGCTTTGATCCGGGTCCGACGAAGCCTGTCACACCGCGGGTATTTCTGACCACGTACCATGTGTCATCATTCATGACCATATTGATCAGAACGTATCCGGGGAACATTTTCTTCTGAACCTGTTTCTTCACACCGTTCTTCATCTCTGCCACATCCAGCATCGGAACACGAACTTCTAAAATCTGATCTTCCAGATGACGATTTTCAATTGCTTTGTCAATGTTGGCTTTTACCTTATTCTCATAACCGGAATAGGTATGGGCTACATACCAATTTGCTTCTGCCATACTGTCACCTCATCCTTCCTATAATCCAACAAGGAAATTCACGCCATACTGAATAACAAAATCCAGCATTGCGATAATCAGACCTAAGATAATTGACGTGATAACAACTGCTGTTGTCTCTTTGGCAACGTTCTCTTTGGTCGGCCAGATAATCTTACGAAATTCAGCCTTCAGACCTGTGAACCAACTGTTTTTTTGGGTTTCGATATTCTTCTCTGATCCCATGTTATCACTTCCTTTGCTCAGTCTCGGGTTAAATGGATCCTATTTTGTCTCCTTGTGAGGAGTATGCTTCTTGCAGAATCTGCAGTACTTCTTAGTCTCCATTCTGTCCGGGTGAGTCTTCTTGTCTTTCGTCATGTTGTAATTACGCTGCTTGCATTCTGTGCATGCTAATGTAATCCTCGTGCGCACAACTTCCACCTCCGTTATTTTCTACTTGATTTTAGGCATAAAAAAAAGACCTACTTCCATCGCAAGCATAAATATATCACGATTATTTTGCACCGTCAATCTTTTTTTCGATATTTTGCAAAACTTCTTATTAAATATCCACATTTTCGCCGAAATTGGGCTCGAAAATCCACAAAAAACGCATGAAATGCGGAAAAAATGCGTGAATGACAGTGACAAATCCGCTGTTTCGTGCTACGATATATGTGTATAAATGGATTTTCATGCGCCCCTGCGCATCTGCGTTTATTTCAAGGAAGAAAGGAGGGGGCTTCTATGTCAGGTAATGTCATGTCGGTTGCATACAATCAGCTGAATGCATTGTATGGCATCTCCATGGGAACGAGCAACAAGTACGACGCCCACAAGCGAAGCGAGCTACGCTCCACGTACAACAGCATCGTAAAGTCTAACAAAGAATCCCCTCTGTACAAGATCAAAGAGGGGGCAAACGTCAAACGGTTCGCAATCGATATCAAAGAACAGGCACACACGATCAAAAATGTAGTGGCTTCGCTGTCGGAAAACGGCGAGGGTATTGAAAGTACGTTTCGAAAGCGTATTGCCACCAGCAACGATCCAAAGGTGGTAACGGCAGAATACGTCGGCTCCGGTGACACGGTGATCACTTCCGAGAACGCCGGCTTCACACTGGAGGTACAGCAGCTGGCAACGCCACAGGTTAACACCGGTCATTTTCTGCGGCGCGCCGGGCACGATTTCAAACCCGGCAGCTACGACTTTGACCTGAACACCAACACCGCATCCTATGAATTTCAGTTTAACGTAAACGATGACGATACCAACGAAGAGGTATTGCAGAAGCTGCGCAAGCTGATCAACAACGCAAACATCGGCCTGCAGGCGGAGCTCATCTCCGACGAGCGCGGCACCGGCAAAGCGCTGCAGATCGAATCCCGTCAGACCGGTCTTGGTGAGGGTGAGGATTCCCAGTTTGAGATCATTTCCCACCGGGATAAGGGATCACAGGATGCCATGAAGCTACTGGGGATAGACAACATCTCTTCCCCGGCGGAAAATTCATCCTTCCTGTTAAACGGAACGAAGCTTTCTTCCTATTCTAATACGTTCACGGTCAACAACATGTTCTCCGTGACCTTAAACGGCGTCAGCCAGCCGGGTCAGGCGGCCATGGTGGGCTTCAAGCCCAGCGCAGACGCAGTGGCAGACAACATTGAACGGCTGGTATCCGCCTACAACGGCATCATCAATACCGCCAACCGGTATGCGAACGCAAAGGAATCCAGCGGAAATCTGCTGAGCGATGTCAGCAGGATCGCCGGTCGTTTTGCAGCTGATTTTTCAGAAATAGGACTGACTGTCGAACAGGATCAAAGCCTCTCTGTTGATCGTGCGGCATTGACAGATTCCATCAGCACAGGCAATACCCTGCACACCTTTGATGTGCTGAACAGGTTCCGGGATGCCCTCGGGCAAAAAGCCGATCAGGCATCCATCGACCCGATGAATTACGTGAGCAAGGTCATCGTCGCCTACAAGCATCCGAATCCGGAAAAGAACTTTGCAACACCGTACATCAGCAGCATGTATTCCGGGATGCTGGTGGACCGGTTTTGTTAGAAATACAATTTTTATTGAGGCTGGTCGTAAGACCCAGGTCCATCTAAGGCGGGGAAATTCCCCGCCATTGTTATGTAATCGCCACACATACATGATTACAACAACCAGAATTCCAGAAAACCTAATTCCACATTCCGCTATCTGCAAGTCTTTGTATACTTTTAATAACAGTTTCATATGCCTCCGGTACGAATAGCAATCCTTGGCTCATACCCTCATAATCATATCTATACCTTTCGCTCTCGATAATCTCATGCAAAATATTTGTAATACACACTCCCTCCTTGGCAGACGGACAAATAGGCAACTCTGCGCGCACAGCTCTCACTTCTTGGACAAGCTTTGTCAGTTCCTCCGACAAATCAATTGATTCCATGATCTTGTGTACATCATACAAATGTCTGGAATGGCGCTCTATATTTCCTTCCATGTAATAGTCGCATAACGCAAAAACCTTATCCACCAACGTTCTTTCGATAGTCTGTGTGGTGATTTCAAATGGCATCAAATCGTAAATTTCTGCCAAGTCCAAACGATTAATTTTATTCAAAAAACGATAAATATAATTATCCGCCATCCGTTTTGTTGTTGGAAATGGAAGTAACGCAACATATGTTTCAACAACTAATTCCGGTTTTAAAATGTTAGACTGCCCATACATAGACGGATAACTTGCTCTGTAGCAGTTATAATGTCTACGACTTCTGGTCTTATCAAGATTGCTTATTATAAAGCCCAGTTCATCCAGCGTGGTGACAACAGCCTTTTTTAACTGTTTCTTACGACTCTCTCCAGGCACTCCGGATTCTGCTGTATAAGACAAATCTATATCTTCCGAAAAGCGGTCCAGTAGCTGATAACACTTTGTAAGAGATGTTCCACCCTTAAAAACCAGATCCTTTAATTTTTTTGACAATTCCTTCAGTGTAATTGTAACATAATAATCCTTCTCTATCACATTAGGTGGGATCGACAACTCATTAGCTGCACCAATAATCAATTCTTCAAACGCCTCTTTGTTATGATGCAAATTCATATATTATCCCCCATTCAATCAGCTTTTTTGCAGTTGCACCGGTAAGAGAGGATGACACTTCCGAAAGCTGTTCCTTAGTAAAACATTTCTGCTTCACGTAGGAAATCATGGTATCTATCGTTTCTTCCATTGTAAGCTCCGAATATTTTTCAGCCTGACCAATGCTGTCTAAAAGTTGTAAAAGATCTGCATTTGAATCAGATATAGCAACTGTAGACTTCTTGATCCTAACTTTTTGGTTTCCTACTGTAATCATCCGCCCATTTGTTGATTCACGATTCGTAACGACTTCTAATATCGCCGGCATCTGTGTTGTCAGTCCAAGCTGATTGACAAAAGAAATTCCCGTAAAATAGCCATATGTTTCATATTTACTTTGAACATATTTACGCATAATAACAAGGTAAGGATCAAGATAACTCTTACCTAATAATCCGCCACGTTCAGGTATATAATATATCCCACTGTCATACCTCTCTAAAAAACCGCTTCCCACTAATCTCTTTACACCTTGACGAACTGCATTATCCGATAAACCTTCTACGGATAAGTCATTCAAAAATATAGGTTCATTATATCCGAAGTTTTCCATCAAGTAATCTTTTAACATTCATGTCACCTCCATATAGATCGTACCATTTTTATATTTTCTTTGTCAATATTTATGTCTTTTCTATTATACGCAGAACCCAGCACGACTATTCATGTATGTCCAGATGGTTAATATCAAATAATCTCTTCATTCGTTTTCCCCAAAATACAAATAGGGCAAGCATGTCGCCTGCCCTAATGTTGATTACATTCGTTCGCTCTCATAGGGGCGAAACCCTAATAATGTCGTTCACATTTAATGGAAGTGAAACTCCAATAAAGTCGTTCGCACTTATATGGAGGCGAAACTCCAACAGATGTGTAACCGCATCTTCTAGACTTTCATAATATTCTGATTTATAGATTTTGTCAAGGTATATCTCTATCAGGCAGCTTTTGATATATACTTAATCATTTTCCGTCTCTCTTTTGCATGGTACCGCACGAAAAGAAATCATCGGTAGCGTATCTATCAATTGTTTTATTATACTTAATTCTCTCGACCCGGCAGAGTATAAGGCGCCTATTCCCGCGATCACGCCCCTCGCTTCATCTAGCTGTACTACGTCACATACTCTATGGTCAGGATCATTTTCATCGTCTTTTTGATATACGTAATTCTCATATTCTTTGATCATATCATTTCCATAGCCACACGCCTCAAAAAACTCTCTGAAATGTACTCGTCCGTCTGATGACTCTGCCATTCGCACAAGCAATGACGGCACCGGGGGATGATCACTCTCTCCAGTAATGAATTTCATCATATAGCCCGTGCTGACACCACACTTATCACAATATTGGTTAATCTGTCCCTGCCCATTTGCCCTGTCAATCAATTCCTGTAATAGCTTTTTATCAAATACCAACTCCACTCCAATACCTCCTGATTATGCAACCAATATATTCTTTGTATATAATATATACTAATACAATTTCCTGCATTTTTCAATACTATTCGTATATTATTTATATAAATAATATATTCTCAAAAAATAACACAACGGCACTCACACCAAATGAGTGTCGCTGTGTTGTTCATCGCTTACCCTTATTTTATTCCAAGCCCCCGTTTCTGTCTGCGATCTCTAATCTTCTCTCTCTCAGATACTGACCCACTTTACGCTCCGGCACTCCTGTTGCTGCAGCGATCTCATATTTTGTTGCGGGACCATGGGTGTCAAGATATAAATATACTTTTCCAAAATCATCATAGGTATCTTTTTTGCACCTTTCACAGGTGTATCTTCCGCGGCCTTTCAGAATCACCGGGCCACCACAATAATCACAGCGGACCATTTCTTTTCTTAATAGCTTCTCTAATCCGTTGCCCTCATTTTTCTTTACCGGTTGCGCCGTCTGATACGCCGGTACTTTCGTGCCCTTCACCGGATCCAGCCGGCTTCTATTCTTGTCTGTGCATTTTGTTAATCTTGCATATTTTCTTTCATTCTCCTGCATCATAAACTCCTTCGGCTATATTTCCATACATCCAGTTTCTTTTCCGGATATTGAAGTTTTTTTCAATGAATCAGTGGCGAGAACATACCTGCTGTGCTATACATTATAGATGTCGGTCTTATATGCGCCCAGATTCCCGCGCATCCACTTGATCGTCTCCGCAATTCCTTCTGCAAAGGTATACTGCTGCTTCCAGTCTGTAAGTTCCTTCAGCTTCACATTGCTGCCCAGCAGACGGTTTACCTCGCTCTTTTCCGGACGGAGCCGCTGCTCGTCACAGACTATTTTTGCATTCGGGTTGATCTGTGCGATGATCTCCTTTGCCAGGTCTCCGATGGAGATCTCCTGCCCGGTAGCAATATTGATCTCCTCCCCGATCGTCCGATCGGATTCTGCGATCGCAATAAAACCTGCTGCCGTATCCTTGACATAGTTGAAATCTCTGGTGGGCGTCAATGAACCAAGCTTGATCTCCTCTTTCCCTGCAAGCAGCTGGGAAATGATCGTCGGGATCACAGCTCTCGCCGACTGTCTCGGTCCAAAGGTATTGAACGGTCGCACGATGGATACAGGGAGCTGGAAGCTGCGGTAAAAGCTCTCCGCCAAACGGTCCGCGCCGATCTTTGTAGCCGAGTAGGGTGACTGCCCCTGATAGGGATGCTTTTCATCGATGGGAACATACTGTGCGGTACCATACACCTCAGAAGTAGACGTCACCATGATACGCTCCGTACCAAGATCTCTTGCTGCCTGCAGCACATTTAAGGTTCCCTTGATATTGGTATCCACGTAGGAATCCGGAGAATGATAGCTAAAAGGAATCGCGATCAGTGCCGCCAGATGGAATACACCATCCACACCCTTCATCGCCTCACGCACACCATTGGGATCACGTATATCCCCGGTAAACACCTCAATCTGATCCAGTTTTTCCTTGGGCAGTGTGTCCAGCCAGCCCCAGGTATTAAACGAATTGTAGTAAGCAAACGCCTTTACGTCATAGCCTTTTTCCAACAAACTCTCTGTCAGATGGCTTCCGATAAAGCCGTCCGCACCGGTCACAAGTACTTTTTTCATCCTTCGCTCCTCCAACATAAAAACCTTTATGACTAGTCTCAGTATATCAAATCATAAAGGTTTTACCAACAATATTTTTATATCTCTTCCTGCAGATTCTCCATAACCGCCTCAGCCAAAAGAAAATCAAACGTATCATCGATATCAACTGACCGCTGCTTTGGCATGATATATGCATAAGTTCCTTCCCCATACAGCGCAGTCTCTGCCTGCGCCAGCAGCGAAGCCTTCATCATATATATGGCCCCATTGATCCGATAAAAAACAGGAAGCTTCTGTCGCCCGATATTCGCCGCGCGATCCAAAAATCCGTTCATGCTTCCATCCTCGGGCAACGTATTGCTCCACAGAGGGGAATGATCCATTTCACACACACTAACGACCGCATCTGCCTGTTTGTCCTGCATGATCTGATAAGCATTTTGAATGTCTTTTGACACTCGAAGCGGAGAGGTCGGCTGCAGTAATGTCACACAATCAAATTCCTGACCAAGTCTTACATATTGCTCCACCGTCCAACGCACAACATCCCAGCTTCCTGCCGTATCACCGGAAAGCTCCGCACTTCGCAAAAACGGGACATCCGCGCCATATTCCCGCGCGATCCGCGCATACTCCTCACTGTCCGTGGAAACATGTACGCAGTCGAAGATTCCTGACTGCTTTGCTGCCTCAATGGAGTGCGCCAGCATTGGTTTTCCTGCAAGCAATTTGATATTTTTGTCTTTTAATCCCTTCGAACCGCTGCGGGCCGGGATGATTGCCATATGTTTCATCGTTTTGCCCCCTGTCAGGTGTCATGTTTTTCATCCAAAGCTTCTATCCTTCCGGATGATCATAAAACTTTTTCTTCAGATTAATGTGATCCAAACTCATATACTTCTCCAAAATTGCCACGATCTTTTCAGAGGTATGGCCATCCCCATAAGGATTCTCAACAACCAGCCCCTGCATATCCATGGCACGGTCAATGGCGGCTAAGATAGACGACCGTTCTGGTGCACAATTGATAATGCTCTCTGCCATGATCCGTCCCTGCTGGCGATCTCCGATATTGACCGTCGGTGTCTGCATGGCCGGAGCCTCAATGATGCCGCTGGATGAATTGCCCAGCACAAACTTTGCATACTTTACTGCACTCAGATACCTTTTCATCCCCAGTGAAGCCACCAGCTTCATATTCGGGCAGCCAGCTGTTTCCTTTTCCAGCAATTCATTGATCCTTCTTCCACCGGCATCCGAATTCGCCTTTGTAATAAGGAAAAACAGGTCCCTACGCTGTTTCATGGCTACAAGCAGCTCGCATACCTGATTCTCTGCCGTTTCATCCTCCAGCGTGACCGGATGAAACGTGACAACTGCGTAATCCCGGTCTGCCGGAAGATCAACCGCTTCCTTCAATTCCTGTCGGGATAACAATTCTTCGCTCAGAATATTTTCCACACCAAGCGCACCAACATTGAACACCCTGGATGGGTCCTCGCCCATGCGGATGATCCGCTTTCGATATTCCTCCGCAGCTGCAAAGTGCAGATAACTCATTTTCGTGATCGCATGGCGCACACATTCATCCACCGCCCCCTGTGTCAGCTCACCACCGTGTAAATGTGCGATGGGAATCCGCGCATTCATTGCAGCTGAAGCGATCGCCAGCATCTCTGTCCGATCCCCGAGAAGGATCAAAAGATCCGGCTTTTCTTCCTGAAAATACGCACCAAATCCGCGCAGAGCATTTGCCATCATACAGCTGACAGCATACGCATCATCGCCCTTTTCCGTAATAGGGATCTTTCGATCGATGGGTACGCCGTCGCGCGCAATCTCTTTACATGTATAACCAAAAGCTTCATCCAGATGCGTTCCGGTCACTACCACACGTGTATCCCATTGTTCACAAGCCAACAGACGCTTGATCAACGGGTACAGGATTCCATATTCCGCGCGTGTCGCCGTCACAATTGCAATCTTTTTCATAAAACCACCTACCGTAATTCCTCTTCAGCGATCAATTCATCCTCTGAATAATCTCTCTTTGCCGCTTTCCCAAGCACGTCAAACCAGCGCATCGGAGAAATTCCGTCTCCCGGACGTTTGATAGCGAGATTTGACTCACGAAAAATATCGCCCTTTCGGATATTACCTGCTGCCACAATACTCTTACGCGCCACAGCACGGTTCGCCATCTCTGAAGGCGTCACTCCCTTTTCCCCGCTTCCCAGCGCATTTTCAATATTTCGGATCGCGCGAACCATCGCCGTCAGTTCCTCCGGCGAAAGGCTGGCTGCCTGATCGGGTCCTTCCATGGTTTTATCCAGTGTAAAATGCTTTTCAATCACAACTGCTCCCAGCGCAGCCGCCGCGATGGGCACCTCGATGCCCTCCGTGTGATCCGAATAGCCCGCAGGAAGATGAAATTGCCGCCTCAGACTGTGCATGGCATTCAGGTTCACATCCTCCATGGGGGTAGGATACTGGGTATTGCAATGAAGCAGCGTGATATCACCTGCGCCGCTCTCCTTCAGCCACTTCAGCGCATCTTCAACCTCTTCCATCTGACACATTCCGGTGGACATGACGATCGGTCGACCGGTTTTCGCGATCCTGATGAGATACGGCAGATTGGTGATCTCCCCCGAAGGGATCTTCCAGAAGTCCATGTCCAGGCTTTCCAAAAAATCAATACTGTCCAGATCAAAGGGCGTAGAGATAAAACCGATCCCTGCCTGCTCACAATATGCCTTTAACTCCCGAAAATCATCCTGCGAAAGCGCCAGTTTTTTCAACATTTGCAGCTGATTTTCTTCGCTACCAGTAGTTTTCTTCTGATATTCTGCTTTTTCGGCATACTTTGACACCAGCTTCTCCGGCCGAAAGGTCTGAAACTTGATATAATCTGCCCCTGCCGCCTTCGCCTGATCAACCATCTGCTTTGCCAGCTCCATACTGCCGTTGTGATTCACACCGGCCTCTGCGATAATTGTGATACTCATTTTATTTGACACTTCCTTCTCTCAGACGCATTTTCCAATCATTATCATTTATGCAGTTCATTTTCTGTATACACTCATACGGTCTTTGGCATCCGAACCTGCGCAGGAACTCCCATCGCCGTGCATGCATCCGGAAGATCCCGGACAACCACACTTCCTGCTCCGGTGATCACCTGGTTTCCTATCCTTTTTCCCTGAATGACTCTCGTTCCCATGCCCAGTTCACTTTCATCGCCCACCGTTACATTGCCTGCCAGACGCACATCCGGGCTTAATGTCACATAATCTCCCAATCGCCCATCATGGCACACGATCGATCCCATATTTAAAAACACAAAATCGCCCATGCAGACATTGGTAGATACGCGGCAATCCATCGAGATCACATTTCCCTGTCCCATAACTACATCCGGGCAAATACGTGTATCCGATAAGATCACATTCGGAAACTTCAAGTGTGGATTCACCAACAGCTTCCCCGCGATCTTTTTGCGCAGTGCGCTGCTGCCTGCACAGATGATGACATTTGTATCCTCTGTTTGATCCAAAAGGAACTGATCTGTTCCCAGATAAGGATAGACGCGCTCTCCGACATGAACATCTCCATATTGATCTGAAATGTCCACATACCCGAGAATCTCCCAAGTCTCCTGTACGTTATTCAATTCTTGTATCTGCCATAACAGCTCCCGCATGCATCCGCCGGCGCCGGTCAAGATCAATTTTTGTTTCATTTTCTATCCTTTTACTCCACCTTCAGGTTCAGCTTCTTCTCCATCCGGTGCATCTCCTCAAACTCACCCATATCAAGGAACGAATCCTCGCTGATGGGGTACATGCCAACCTTGCGCTCCTGCTGCAACAATCGGTCTGCCAGGTCTGTCATGTGAAAAAACGTATCCTCCGGAATCTCTTCCAACAGATCCGGATTCAAAATGTACATTCCCGTATTTACAAAATAAGACAACCGTGGTTTTTCCTCCATAGACATGATCGCACCGTTTTCGGTGGAATGAACCACACCGTAAGGAACCACAATATTTTTCAGCGCAGTCACGATCGTCAACTCATTTCCGGATTCCTGATGGTATTTGTACAAGTCCTCATAATCCGCATCGATCAGAATATCACAGTTCGTCACGATCAACGGCTTGTCCAAAGCACCCTCGATCAAGCGCAGGCTCCCAGCCGTTCCAAGGGGCTTGTCCTCTTCCACATATGTAATCTCATAATTGCGATCCGTCTCCGCAAAGTAGGACTTGATCATACTCTTTTTATAATTGACCGTTGCCCAAAAATCATGTACTCCATATTCACAAAAACGGTCAATAATGCGCTCCATGATAGGAATATCGCCAATGGGGATCAGAGGCTTTGGCAATACCTTGGTGTATGGATAAAGACGAGTGCCCTTTCCACCTGCCATGATCACCACCGGAATCCCGGCAAGACCGGTGCTTTTTTCCACCACAACGTCCGCTTTTTGTTCCTTTAAGATGATATCCGTAACACAGCCCTTTGCCGTTACAACCGGGAGCGCCGTAATGGAATACTTTGTCATGTATTCCTGTGCCTGCTTGATATCCTTGCGATAGATCACCTTGGGAGAGCGGGTCATAAACCGCTGCACCTGCGCCTGCAGATCGCCGCTTTTGATCAGCCATCTTCGGATGTCGCCATCCGTAATGACTCCGATCAGCTTCTGATGATCCTCCACAACAAACAATATCCCCTTGGCATTCCGGTCAATCCGCTGCATTGCTTCAACGACCGTACCATCCGGGGATATTAAAAATTCCATCAGCTGTTCTGTTTTCATAATGGCAACCTCCATGTTTCCAGTTGCTTATCGTCCATGATAAGCGATCCTTGTTAATCGTTCATATAAAGTATATCGGATCATGGAGGGGAAATGTTAACACTTCTCTACTTCGACCAGGCACCTATAAATCAACGACTCCAACAAATCATTAGATACATTTGCCGATCGAACACTAGCTGAAATCATGTCTTCTTTCGTTGCTTCAGTAAAATCTATCTCAAATCTTCCGTTGTTCTGACACAACTGTTCAATGTAGATTCTTTGAGTTCTCCCGTTGCCTTCCCTGAAAGGATGAATCATATTTAATTCACCCAAATAAAAAGCAAGCCGATTACTCATCTCTTTTTTATCCGTTATATCAGCCAAAAAATTTTCTTTCTCAAGCTTTCTATAAAGATCCTCAAACTGTTCTTCTATAAATTGTATCAAACAAAAAATTGTTCCTTTCGAAATATCAACTGTTCTTGTCTTTCCAGCCCATGTATAAATATCTTGAAATAGTTGTCTATGAATCGAACAAAGATGTTTGAATGAAAAATCTCCAGTTACACCCTTGTTTGCTAATTCAGCCTGGCGAACTGAGGAGTAGTCTCTTTCTGCCTCATGTAAAGTATCAAGGTCTCTTATATCAAGCTTATTTATTAATATATTTGTGCCTGGATAGCAGTATTGGGCATCTTGTTCATCATCATAGAAATAATCATACTCTTGATCTTTCACGACACTTTGAGGATACACCGTATTTCTTATTTAATTCTGCAATTGCATCAGCAGCCGATACCTTCTTAACAAGAACGTTTTTTACTCTTTGACGGCACTCTGCATCAAATTGCATATTTTCCATTTTGAAGCTGGATTCAATACTGCTTACTTTTCTCTCAACTCTCACACTTGTATCCTTTCTCCTTCCCTCAATTATTAGGGAAAGTAAGTCATATAGATATAAATATTATACCATAAGCCCCGCTTTTATACTAGAAAAACAGAATACATTTTATCTCCAAAAAGCGCCTCCGTCCCATTTTCCTTTATCACTAAATTGCCTCCAGGATCATCTTTGCCATGTAATCAATCATCTCATCTGTCATTCCGGGATACACACCAACCCAGAAGCTTCTCTCCATGATCAGATCCGTGTTGTCCAGACTTGCTGCTACACGATAACCGCTCTTCGCTTCCCGCAATTCATCAAAACAGGGCTGTCTGATCAAATTACCGGAAAACAGTATTCGCGTCTGCACACCATGTTTTTCCAAATGTTGAACTACATAATTTTTATACACACCTTCCATGCAAGTAATCAAGAAGCCAAATCCGGACGGATTTGAATTCGGACATATTTCCATGATTCACGTGCCATACCATCCCTTTAATCCAAGGTACCAGCTACGACTGTCGAAAGCCTCGAAAATCAGCATTCTTATTATGATAGAGATCATCACAAATTCTCGTTGAATTCTCCATCTGCAACTCCTGATATCTGTGAATCAGACGCATATTTGCCTGATACAGTGCCTCATAGACTTCCTCATCTGTATATTGTGTAAAATTAACGGCAATCAAATCAGAATTAGTATGCTTATTTTCATAAAAATCTGCCGTATCTTTAACAAGACCTTTTTCTATCGCGTACTCGAATAATTCGGTTCCAGGATATGGTGTTACCGGGCGAATCGTCCGCATTTGGGCGTGATCATCATACTTTAGCAAGAAATCCACCGCGTCATCAATGGCGCCCAATGGTTCATTAATATTTCCATAAATAATATTTAGCCCCGGACTAATTCCCACCTTCAGCGTGTTTTCTACACCTCGAATGATCATATCTTTAGTCAAACCCTTATGCATCACGCGCAATGTCGCATTGTCTAAAGACTCTATTCCATAATTAATAAAGACACAACCGGCCTCTTTCATTTTTTCCAGCACATCAATGTCTGCAAAATTCAATCTTCCGTTACAGTCCCACTTCACATTGATCTTCGCATCAATAAATGCCTGACACAGCTCTAATGTCCGCTCTCTGGAACTCATCAGCAACTCATCTGAAAATGCAATGTATTTAATATTATACGTATCTCTTAAAAATTCAATCTCCTTAATAATACTCTCTGCACTTCTCGGGCGAAATCCTTTATCCAGCCGATAACAAAAATTGCATGCAAAAATACATCCGCGCCCTGACAGCATGGGCATACATCTCTCATTGGGTTTGATATTGGGCAGTCTCAGCAAAGAATAATAAGTCATGTCAAACAAGTCATATGCTGGCCATGCAATCTCATCTATATTCTGAATCAATTCCCTAGGCTTTGTTTTAACATAATTACCGTCCTTATCAAAAAACGCAATTCCATCCACAGACTCCAGTGTACGCTTTCCGGCAAATGCGTCCAGCATCTCCACAAAAGTAATCTCACCCTCGCCGATACCCACAACGTCCGCATCGGTTTTCCTCATAAAATATTCGGGATCAGAAGCCGGTCCATGTCCGCCAATCGTATACTTGAAATGTTTTCTGTTCTTTGAGGCATTGATTGCTTTCGACAAGCTCAATAATTTGTGATACTGGTAATAACCTCCGATTACACTTACTTCCACCACATCAAATTCGTGCTCATCCAAATATTTTGTTAAATGCTCATCCGGCCAATGATAGATATCCTGTTGATATACAGAAACCTCATGACCCGTATTTCTAGCTGCACTTGCAAGATAAGCCAGCCCCTGGGGAAACCATGTAATATAAGAATCATTATCGTATACAACCATTAAAATCTTCATTTGTTTACATCCTTTCATTCTGCAATCAACTATTTCAACTGCCCTACGGTTTCTTCTGCCAAGGGAATAAGTAAGTCAATACACTGTTCTACCAATCCCATATATGTAATTCCCTGCCGGGCAATCTCCAGTCCCTCTTTTTGCAGAGAATCTTCTTCATGAAACTGTTCGCTGGAGATCAAATAGTCTACAACTGCCAAGGTTGCTGTTATAATAGAAAAAAGCTCATGTCCCTCGATTTTATTGGTAAGCTTTTTAATTTTATTTAAGACCTGCAAATACGCTGTTTGATCCACATGCGCTGTTTTACATATTTTTTGCAGTTTTTTATAAAGCGCCTGCCCCTTTTTTACATCCTTCTTTATCCCGCGAAACATATCCGGAATCGTCCGAAGATAAGAAACTGCCCGTTCTCTGCATTCCTCATTGAAGACCGGCTGCAATTTATCAAAACAGGCTTTCATATCAACCTCTTTATGACATTCTCTCTCAATTGCTTCCCGTAAAGTAATAATCTCTGTATTTTCAATCTTTGCTCCACCTTCTGTAGCATTCATCACATGAATACCCTCACAGCCGGCAATATAATAGTTAAACCAATCTAAATATAGCTTGAAATCCCCTCGCGTAGGTACCTTTTCTTCACAATTTCCCTCAACCATCATGCAATGACTCGTATCAATCTCATCCATCTTTTCTTTAAAAGTACCATCCGCATGCGTCTTATTTCCGGTCATCGCCAGATCCTGGCCTACCAGAATAATTCTGGAAAATCCAAGTTTATAAACAACAGAAAATGCACTACATGCCACAGAACCGCCACAGGCCACATTACTGAAAGGAATCCCATTCATGGCAAATAAATTCCACAAAAACATCTGCCCTTCAAAATAGAATATCTTTTTTCCATGATGATTGGATAAGACAGCCTTTGCTGATGTTACACTAGGCATCATCGGAATAGATTTTGCCTCTTCGAAATCCAGCAATTCTTCCGGTTTTAATCCATCCACAATCACATACATATCCGGGATAATACCTGCTCTTACCAGAGGCTTTACAGCGGTGTCAACTGCTACAATGAATGCTTTATTTTTCGCTTTTTTCAGTTCATGAATATTTTTATTTAGTGATGGTCCTGCTGAAACAACTATTGCAGGGATATCAGTAGGAAGCACATCACATAGCTGTGTCGTTATGTAATTGTCGCACATATATCCTATGTTATGAAACAGGTTATCTGCCTCCACCGTAGAAAAGCGAATCCCCGTGTTGCGTCCTACAATAATATTGGAAGACAATTTTTCCAGTCTTTTTAGAAAATGCAACACTTCCTCCGGAAAGAACTCCCTATAATTCGGGCACACATAATGCTTTAAAAATCCCACATTCGCCAGATTGATAAATGCCTGGATGATGCCATCCATTTCTTCTTCATTCAAGCCATTAACAACCAAGCCTAATGCCCGATTTTTAAAATACACGGAAATATCTGCCTCCTGTAAAAGTGTCAAAAAAATATCTATTGATGGTTCATAAACCATGATATTTATACCAGGATCCGTCTGCTCTAACAGCTCCGTCATAAATGCCACATTCCCCATGCCGACCACATAGATCGGTGTCGCATGGTTTAATTTTCCCCATCTTTCTATCACACGTGCTGCTGTCTGACGCGGCTCCCTCTTTCCACTCAAATAAAGCTGTCTTTGATCTTTTTCAACCAAAAGAATCGGAGACTCATCCTGTGCATATTCCACGGAAACATGTACTTTCCCTGCTCCTTCATACATCTTTTTCTCTATCACTTCTACGACACCCGGGAACCGTTTCCGCAACGCATCCATATTTTTCTTATATATTTCAGGGTTCAATTACACATGCCTCCTTTAACGCTAGTATCTCATCATCTTCCAAAAAGATCTCCAAAAATTTCAGCAGACCGTACTCTAATGTATCCTCCAACAGGACTCGATCCTGCTGTTCCAGTCCCTGTGTAATATCTTTTAATATATCTGTCAGTAACATCTGCACCAAATGATAATCTTCCTCATCCAGACGATAATAGTTTTCCGTAAAATACAGACTACCCAACTCGTTGAGCATAGGCAACATCTGTTCCACATTACTCACAACGTCTTTTTGATATACTGCAAACTCTACACAAGTAGAGAATACTATTTTATATAACTCCGCTATGTTCATGACCATTTCCTCAAATTACTTGCTTATAAGAGAAAATGAGTTGACATTGCTGCCAACTCATTTTCACTTTTGGTTGTATCATCTTTCTTACATTGTTAAGCCTATTGCAGCAGTGATAACACGCCCTGTGTAGACTGGTTTGCCTGAGCCAGCATAGACTGACCTGCCTGAGCAAGAATATTATTCTTGCTGTAGGTAACCATCTCAGAAGCCATATCTGTATCACGGATACGAGACTCTGCTGCCTGCGTATTCTCAGATACGTTATCCAGATTCGCAATCGTATGCTCTAATCTGTTCTGTAATGCACCAAGTGCAGAACGCTGTGTAGATACTTTATTAATTGCATCCTGTACCTTTGTGATCGTTGCATTTGCTGTCTTGTAATCATCAACACGTGCACCATAACGAACTTCACCGTTTCCAACAACAGCATCCTTATTCGAGGTTGCTACATACTTCTGGAAATCATCTGTAACTGCATTGGAAATAATCTTCTGCTGGTCTGAAACATACTTATCAAATGCAGATCCTTGAGTTTCAAAGCGAACTTCCTTTCCATCAATAGTTGCTTTATAGTAGATAGAACCGGTATTGTTATCATACTGAGCAGTAAAGTTCGTAGAAGTTGCAATCTTTTTAGAAATACTCTTCTTAAACTGAGAAATAGCCAAACTCTTATTAGACGCCGGAGCTTTCGAAGCCACATAGGTATATGACATTCCCTGATATTTAACTGCTACCGGAGATGTACCACCTTGAGTCACATACTCTTTTCCTAATCCCAGTTCAGTTGCATTCATGCTATCGATGCTGATACCAATCTTCTGATTTGCATTTGCACCAACCTGTAACTGCTTATCCTTGAAGTTACCATCTAACAAATTCTGCTTATTGAACTGTGTGGTCTCAGAGATACGATCCAGCTCATCTGTTAATGCCTCTAACTCCTGATTGATCGCATCACGGTCAATATTCTGGTTCGTGTCATTTGCTCCCTGTACTGCCAACTCATTCATTCTCTGAAGAATGCTGTGTGCCTCATTTAATGCACCCTCAGCAGTCTGGATCAAAGATACACCATCCTGTGCATTGGATGAAGCCTTATTCAAACCACGGATCTGGCTTCTCATCTTCTCGGAAATCTTTAATCCTGCTGCATCATCGCCTGCACGGTTAATTCTGTAGCCGGAAGATAACTTCTCAGATGACTTTGCCTGAGCGCTTGTCGTGATACCTAACTGACGATTAGAGTTCATTGCTGTAAGATTGTGCTGTACTACCATATTCATTCCTCCTTGAATTTAATGCATCTTCCTTGATGCATGTGATTTTTGGTCTGCCCCGGTCCCTAGGTTAACCGGAATCAGAAGGTTGCAGCTATTTTTTGCTGCTTTGTTTGTTTACACTTTATATATCGGTACGAGATTTTGAATCTTTAGTAATTTTTTCAATTTCTTTAAAATATTTTACAAGTCTTATTATCGCAAAAACTATTTTTTCAGACACTTGGCAAACTCTAATAGATTATTATATCTCTCATCTGCTGCCACACGCTGCTCTAACCGCTGCGTCCCATAGCCACTTTCCAGCAATATCGTCCTGATCCCTGCGTTTTTTCCACATATAATATCCGAAGCACGGTCTCCAACCATATATGAACGTGTTAAATCTATGTTCCACTCCTTTACAGCTCGCCGAATCAAACCCGTGCTTGGCTTTCTACAGGCACAAACACAATTGTATATTCCTTTTCCATCTGGATGATGTGGACAATAATATAGCGCGTCCAAGCGGGTCAGAT
>JAQYOU010000081.1 GCA_028727105.1 bacterium | reverse complement strand
TGCTTCATACCAAAGAATACGTCGAGTTCCTTGTAGGGCGAGACGGAGAATTTGACCAACTTGTTTCATCAACGGTTCGCAGATGCAAGCGAACCATACGGGATGATAACAGTTCTCTCGTTCTTGTACTACCATATATGACGGCAGAATACCGGAACAATGAACAGTCATTTCATGAGTATTATGATGAAATTGAAATCTGTGTCGAATCTGCAGAAAAACACTTCAAGTCCGCCCACCAAGTTAGAAACCGGTCAATGGTTGACCGGTCGGATTTGATTATTTTCTGTGTTGAACACAATTCTGGCGGAGCTTATCAGACCATGCAATATGCAAAAAAGGCAGGAGCAAAGATTATGAATCTGCCAGATGTACCTCGTTGACTTTCGCATTATTTTTCTCGGAAAGGAAGAACATGAATAAAAAGAAACGAATAGCCATTCTATTTGCCGTTATTATTGTTGTGGCAGTTGGAATCATAATTGCTGTGCCCTCACATCAGAAAAAGGAAATGGACTTCGATAAATTTGCTGACCATTTTGAAAAGAGCGCAGAAGAAGTTCTTGGAGAAGATGTAAAGAAGGTCTCCAAAACAGAACTCGCAGCCACACTTACCTACGGAGATCAAAACGACAAAGATAATAACATTTACTACCGTATCCTTAAAACCACCTTTTACGAAGGAGACCCAGCAGAAATCCACGGATTACATACTGAAGCTCTGAAAGTTCTTTTTCCGGTGGACAGCATGGACAGCTGTGAGGAAATGATGATTCAGGACTGGCCCGGCGCTCTATATAAGAAGGACGACACGGCATTTCTGTGCTGGACGTATTCTCCAGAAGTTACTTATGTTCTGGAATACACTCCAAGCAAAATTGATGATTCAGAAATTATCAAAATGGCAGAAAGTGCCGAACTTGTAGAATAAAAAAGACGCCACGATCTACACTCCAACCGGAGCATAGACCGTGGCATTTTGATTTACCGGAGAGGTTTCTTTTCTTCTTTTTCCTGTTCTTTTTTCTTGTCGATATTCAGAATCGTTTCAACCGTCTGCTTAGCAATCAAATATTCCTGCATCTCTTTCTTGACCTGACGGTACTCCGCATAGGCTTGTTTTTTCTCAACCAGGAGCCGGTTAAACTCCTCATGCAAAGTCTGACGGGAAGGAACCTTTTTTCCATCCAGCTGGTCAAAGGCTTGCTTTGCCGCTTTATGCAGCATCAGCTCGTCACGATATTCTTCAAAGAACTTTTTGCTGTACCCAGACTTGCGGTATGCTTCATAGGTCTTTCTGGTCTTGGAGTAATTGTTGATGTGGGTCTGCAATGCCCCAATCTCAACCATTCGTTTCTCAGCCACCTTAATGGAATCGGAAAGTTCAGAGAAGCGAGTGGTCAGCTTGTCTGTGAGAGCAACCAAATCCTCATAGCTGTCCACACCTTTTTCTTTCAGAAGGCAGACTGTCCTGGCAGCTTCTTTACGGTTGTATTTCTTTGCCCACTTCTCATAGCCAACAGATTTTCCTTCCGCCATCTTGGACTGAATATCAATGAGAAGATGAAACTGCTTCTGTTCAGGAGCCTGCCGGAAACCACCTTTAGACTTGTGCAGGCTTTTTCCGGAGATAACGGCACGGAGTTCTTCTTCACTGTACCCCTCACCAAGAGAACGCAGACGAATAAACCGCTTCTGTTCCTTTCCCCGAAACGCTGGCTGCTTTCCATCCTTATACTCGAATCCCATATCAGCAAGAGCCTGAACGAAATCTTCAAAACTCTTGGGCTTCTCTTTGAGTACCGAGTCGATAGCTTCACAAAGCTCGTCACGCTGGGTTCGCTTTTTTGGGAAAACCGTCCGTTTCTGACGCTCCCGGTAGGGCTTCGGCGTGATAATGGAAAGTCCATGCTCCGCACAAACACGGTCACTCAGCTTCTGTACCGCCAGCCCGGAAAGGAAGAAATTATTGAACTTCCGGGAGCAATCAACGGAAGTGGAATTATAAATGATATGATTGTGTATATGGGCTTTGTCGATGTGGGTTGCCACAATGAAAGCGTGTTTGCCCTTCGTCCAGCGCATTGCCGTTTCATAGCCAACCTGATTTGCTTCTTCCGGTGTTATTTCTCCGGGCTTAAAAGATTGGCGAATCTGATAAGCGATGATATTGTTCTTCTGCTGTCTGCCCGTGATGTGCTGATATTGCCGTTTGGAAAGCAGAAATTCTTCATCAGCAGTCTTGGGATCGCACTCATAAGAACTGATAAATTCACCGTCATTGGTCTTTGACGCATTTTGCGAATAATCGGTGCGGTCAGCCAGACACTGGGCAACCGTTTTTCCTTTGTTTACATGGAGCGCAATCAGTCTTGTTGCCGCCACTCACATCACATCCTTTCCAAAAGAAAAAGCCACCCGTAGGTGACTTCCTCAAAATTATCTCAGCATCTTTTCCCGATCCTCCGCACCACGCAGATACGCCAGTTTTACCAGTTGCAGCTGAAGGGTATACAGGCTGTTTATGGTGTGTTCGCATTGTTCCCAAAGGGCTGTATTCGATTTTCCCACGATACCAGCCAAAGTATGAACAGCTTCATCTGCCACACTTTGCAGTTCTGCATACCGTTCATCATTTCCGGCAATCTCTCCGATGGTATCATTAAAAGTAACATCAAAGTAATGCTCCATAAATCCTCTGTCCATCCGTTTCTCCCATCTTAATAACAAATAAATTCCTTGATATGATTTCCCAAAGTTTCAAGTTTTACAACCGCCCATACCAACAGAAAGATTATAAGGATTGCCGCTAATCCCATACCGGCAAGGATAGCCAGGGAAGTCCACAGTGCCTTTACGATGCAGTAGATGGAGCAGCCTGCAATCACCAGGAGCAACAGAGCGATCACATAAGAGGAAATGTTGGTGATCAGATTTCCGAGGATACAAGCAACAGTTACAATGAACAACAACGGCAGTGCCAATACTTTCAAAACTATCTTCATAGGAACAACCCCTTTCTTTTGACCATATTGTACATTGAGAAGTGACGAACTGCAATGAAGTCACCACCTAAGTCTTCTGAAGAAGGGCATCTCCGATGTATTTTTCGTTTTTGAGGATTTTCTGTAGGGTTTCCGCTCGCCATTTCTTTTTCCCGGCACCCGTCAGAATACCATCCGCTTCTAAACCTCTGCCGATCTGCTGCAAACTTGCACCCTCAAGGTACTCTCGGTAAATTCGTTTGACCACCTCCGCTTCATCGGGTTCAATAATCAACTGTCCCTTTTCATCTTTGGTATATCCAAGAAAACGGTTGTGGTTCACAGTAAT
>JAQYOU010000080.1 GCA_028727105.1 bacterium | reverse complement strand
CTCATCAACATGCTTTATAAGAAGACACGCCTGGAAGATACCTTCGGTGTGAATATGCTGGCGGTGGCCGGTGGAAAACCGGAGACTTTAAGCCTGAAATCGATCATTGACTACCATGTGGATTTCCAGTTTGAGCTGGCTACGAGAAAATACCGTACGCTTCTGAATAAAGAACTGGCCAAAAAGGAGATCCAGGAGGGACTGATCAAGGCCTGTGACTGTATCGACCTGATCATCGAGATCCTGCGGGGCAGTAAGAATATCAAGGATGCAAAAGCCTGCCTGACAACAGGAGACACAACAAATATTAAATTTAAACATAAGGAATCTGAGAAGGACGCTGCACAGCTGCGTTTCACGGAACGCCAGGCGACTGCGATACTGGAGATGCGTTTGTACAAGCTGATCGGTCTTGAAATTGAAGCGCTCTTGAAAGAACATGAGGCCACGATGAAAAACATCGCGGAGTACGAAAAGATCCTGAGTAGCCGCGCTGCCATGGCGAAGGTCATCATCAAAGAGCTGGATGGCTTTAAGAAGGAGTATGACAGGGCGCGCAGGACCAGAATTGACAATGTGGCTGAGGCGGTTGTGGAAGAGCCGAAGCTGGAAGAGATCGATGTGGTTGTCCTGATCGACCGGTTCGGCTATGCGAAGTCGGTGGATGTTCCAACCTATGAACGAAATAAAGAGGCGGCAGATAACGAGAGCCGCTATACGATCACGTGTAAGAATACGGATAAGATCTGTATTTTCACCAATACCGGAAATATGCACCTGCTGAAGGTACTGGATCTGCCCTTTGGAAAGTTCCGGGAAAAGGGGAAACCGATCGACAACCTGAGTAACTACGATAGCAGTACAGAAAATTTTGTGTATCTGACCGCGATGGAAGATTTGTTAAAACAGAAATTAATATTTGGAACTAAAACGTCTATGTTAAAGCTTGTTGAAGGCGCGGAGTTTGATGTGGGCAAGCGGACGACGGCTGCCACGAAGCTTTCCGACGGCGATGAACTGATCTTTGTGAGCCCGGTTCTGGAAGGTTCCACCATCGTGATGGAATCCGCAAAGAGCGTATTCCTCCGTATCTCCGTGGATGCGGTTCCGGACAAAAAGAAGATGGCTATCGGCGTGCGAGGTATGCGCCTGAGTGCCGGGGATGAGCTTGCGGCGATCTATTACATTGATGCCGGTGATACGGAGCTTCAGTATGGCGGCAAGGATAAACAGGTGGCGCTTAACCGGCTGCATGTCTGCAACAGAGATACAAAAGGAGTAAAACGCTAATGAAAAAAGTATTGTTTGATCTGGATGGAACACTGATAAACTCCCAGGAAGGTATTACAAAGGGCGTACAGTATGCGCTGCGCGAGTATCTTGGCATCGATGAGCCGAACCTGGAATCGCTGCGCTGCTTTATCGGACCGCCTTTGGCATTGATGTTTGATCAGAAATATCATGTTCCGGCAGAGAAGATCGAACCGACGGTGGCGAAGTATCGGGAATACTATGATTCTATCGGAATGAACCAGTGTGAGCTGTATCCGGGTGTGAAGGAAACGCTGGAGCATATGAAAAAGAAGGGTTACGTGATCGGTCTTGCTTCCTCCAAGCCGGAGCGAAACTGTGTGCAGATCCTGAAAAATAAAGGTGTGGCAGATGATTTTGACTATATTGTAGGGGCGTCTATTGGGCCGGAGCGCAGAGAAAAGGTGCTTGTTTTAGAGGAAGCATTTCGTCGCATGGATGTGAAGGACCGCAGCGAAGTTATTCTGATCGGTGATACAAAATATGATGCAGTCGGTGCAAAAAAGGCAGGCATTGACTGTGTGGGTGTCACCTATGGCTTTGGAACGCGCGAAGAATTGCTTGAGGCAGGCGCTGCTGCAGTGTTTGACACGTTGGAGGAAGTGGAGGCGTATCTGGATGGCATCGAATCGTAAAACGGGTCAGGCGGCGAACGCAAATATGCGGGTGTGGAATATCGTTTACCCGATTTTTCTGTATTTTGCGGTATGCCAGATCGTCAATCTTTTGATCGGACTGCTTCCGTTCGCGGCGTCTGTGGATGCGGTGAAACGGCAGGGCGCAGGCTCGCTGCTTGGACTTCTTGTATTGTATCTGAACTTTATAAAAGGAAAAGAGACATCCTTTGGGAAAAAGAAGCCCTTTACGGCACCTGCGGACCGGTATTTGATTGCAGGAGTATTCAGTGCTGTGATCATGCTGGGCTGCGCAGGTATCGCGTTAAACAACGTGATCGCCTTAACGGATCTAAAACAGATGTCGGAAAGCTACCAGGCGGTGGAGCAGGCTTTTTATTCTTCCGGCTTTGGCTGGGAGATCCTGGCACTGGGACTCATTACACCGGTAGCGGAGGAACTGTTGTACCGCTACATCATTTATTATCAGTTCCGGGACTGGATGGGACGCACGGCGGCCATCGTTGGATCTGCGCTGATCTTTGGGCTGATCCACATGAATATTGTACAGACGATCTATGCATTCGTTCTGGGTCTGCTGCTGGGTCTTCTGATGGAATGCTATCAGGATGTGCGTGTGGCTGCCATAGGGCATATTGCTGCGAATATCCTGTCGCTGCTGCGCGGTGAAACGGATCTGCTGTCATGGCTTGTGCCGGGAGAGACAGTATTTGTTCCGGTAACGGTCGTGCTGTTGATCGTGACAGTTCTTTTTGCAATTCTGCATCTGATAAAATTCAAAAAAGACTAAAATATAATGTATTTCTGTAATGATATGCAGGAAAAGACAGCAAAGGCTTCATAAACAATTTAGACACAATTTGTTTATGAAGCCTTTTTTGCGCCTAATTATATTAGGAATTTCTTCCTGAAACATGCTGAAATTGTTTGTATATACGATGAATGACAAGAAAATATCAAATGTTTTCAGAAAATAATACAGTTAAGCTATAAAAAAGAAAACAATCAGACAATTTGACGAAAACACGGGATAGACGGAAAAACCGTTTTGGGCTATATTAGTTTTCAGAAACAAGATCATGTGCAGCATTTGATCCTGTGACGAAAATGAATGAAAGGAAAAAAGTAACAGTTTCAGAAACGGTCAGCAGATCATTTTGGAGCAGTTACGGGGAATGCATATGAAAGAACATGTGGTAGATGAGAGCAGACAGCATGCGCAGGGTCTTTACGACCCGGCTTTCGAGCATGATAACTGTGGAATCGGTGCGGTGGTGGATGTCAAGGGACGCAAGAGTCATGCAACCGTTGAGCAGGCCTTGAAGATCGTAGAAAACTTAAAGCACAGAGCCGGCAAGGATGCAGAGGGAAAGACCGGTGACGGTGTAGGAATCCTGTTACAGGTTTCCTATAAGTTTTTCTCAAAAGCAGTAAAGCCGCTGGGCATTGAGCTGGGTGGTGACCGGGATTTCGGTGTCGGTATGTTCTTCTTTCCGCAGGATGAACTAAAGCGCAATCAGGCAAAGAAGATGTTTGAGGTGATCGTTGCGAAGGAAGGCCTGGAGCTTTTGGGATGGCGTGAAGTTCCGACGCACGCGGATGTGCTTGGACAGAAGGCCAGAGACTGCATGCCCTGTATCATGCAGGCATTTATCAAACGCCCGGAGCACGTCGCAAAAGGCCTGGATTTTGACCGGATACTCTATATCGTGCGTCGTGTATTTGAGCAGAGTAGTGAGGTGACCTATGTGGCATCTCTCTCCAGCCGTACGATCGTATATAAAGGAATGTTTCTGGTGGATCAGCTGCGGCTGTTCTTCGATGATCTGCAGGATCCGGATTATGAGTCTGCCATTGCCATGGTTCATTCCCGTTTCAGTACCAACACGAATCCCAGCTGGGAGCGTGCGCATCCGAACCGTTTTATCGTTCACAACGGTGAGATCAATACGATCCGGGGCAATGCAGACAAGATGCTTGCCCGCGAGGAGACGATGACCTCCGGCAAGCTTCACGACCAGCTGACAAAGGTGCTCCCGGTGATCAATACAGAAGGATCTGACTCTGCGATGACAGATAACACGCTGGAATTTCTGGTGATGAACGGCATGCCGCTGCCTTTGGCAGTCATGATCATGATCCCGGAGCCCTGGGCAAACAATCATCTGATGAGTCAGAAGAAAAAGGATTTTTACCAGTATTATGCAACGATGATGGAGCCCTGGGACGGACCTGCCTCCATCCTGTTTTCTGACGGTGATATGATGGGTGCGGTACTTGATCGCAACGGTCTGCGTCCTTCCAGATATTATGTACTTGACAATGATCAGCTGATCCTTTCCTCAGAGGTGGGTGTTCTGGATATCGATCCGACACATATCGTCGCAAAAGACCGTTTGCGCCCGGGAAAGATGCTTCTTGTGGATACCGTTGCAGGTCGTATCATCGATGATGAGGAACTGAAAAATTATTATGCCGGCAGGCAGCCCTATGGTGAGTGGCTTGACCGGAATCTGGTACAGTTAAAGGATCTGCGCATTCCGAACCAGCGTGTGCCGGAGTACAGCTATGAGGAGCGCCAGCGCATGATGAAGGCCTTTGGCTATTCCTATGAATCACTCAAAGAAGTCATTCTTCCGATGGCACAGAACGGTGGCGAATCCACCAGCGCTATGGGTATGGATATCCCTCTTGCAGTGCTGGACGGTAAATACCAGCCGCTGTTCAATTACTTTAAGCAGCTGTTTGCGCAGGTAACAAATCCGCCCATCGACTCCATCCGTGAGAAGATCGTCACCTCGACGACCACTTACATCGGCGAGGACGGTAACCTGCTTTTAGAAAAACCTGAGAACTGTCATGTGATCAAGGTCAACAACCCGATCCTGACCAACACGGATCTTATGAAGATCCGCTCCATGAACAAAGAAGGCTTCCGCGTTGCAGACATACCCATCACCTATTATAAGAACACCAGTCTGGAGAAAGCCATCGATCGCTTGTTTGTCGAAGCAGACCGTGCTTACCGTGATGGTGCAAACATCCTGATCCTTTCCGACCGGGGCGTGGACGAAAACCATGTGGCGATCCCGTCTCTGCTGGCGGTTGCGGCTTTGCATGAGCATCTGGTCATCACAAAAAAGAGAACGGCCCTTGCCATCATCCTGGAGTCCGGCGAGCCTCATGAGGTACATCATTTTGCGACTCTGCTGGGCTACGGAGCCTGTGCAGTCAATCCGTACCTGGCACAGGATACAGTCAAACAGCTGGTGGATGAGCATCTGCTTGACAAGGATTATTATGCAGCGATCGAGGATTACAATCACGCAGTTATCGATGGCATTGTAAAGATCGCAGCAAAAATGGGTATTTCCACGATTCAGTCTTATCAGGGCTCAAAGATCTTTGAGGCGATTGGTATTGATAAAGCAGTCATTGATAAATACTTTACAAACACAGTGAGCCGCATCGGAGGTATCACCTTAAAGGATATTGAGGAGCAGGTGAATTTCCTGCATTCCGAGGCATATGATCCCCTTGGACTGGAAAATGATCTGACGCTGGATTCTGTCGGACGTCACTCCATGAGAAGCGGTGCGGATGAGCATCTGTACAATCCGTTGACGATCCATCTGCTGCAGGAGTCCACAAAGCGCGGTGATTATGCGATGTTCAAGGAATATGAAAAAGCAGTCAACGAGCTGGAAAATCGCAATTACATCCGCGGTATGCTGGATTTCAATTATCCGAAGAAGGGCGTGCCCATCGAGGAAGTAGAGAGTGTGGATTCCATTGTGACCCGGTTTAAGACCGGTGCGATGAGCTACGGCTCCATTTCCCAGGAGGCTCACGAGACGCTGGCCATCGCCATGAACATGATCCACGGAAAATCCAATACCGGTGAGGGCGGCGAGAGTCTGGATCGTCTGAAGATCGGACCGGACGGATTGAATCGCTGTTCAGCCATCAAGCAGGTGGCAAGCGGACGTTTTGGAGTCACGAGTACCTATCTGGTAAGCGCACAGGAGATTCAGATCAAGATGGCACAGGGTGCAAAGCCCGGTGAGGGCGGACATCTGCCCGGTGCAAAGGTATACCCCTGGATCGCAAAGACAAGACATTCCACACCCGGTGTGTCGTTGATCTCACCGCCGCCTCACCATGATATTTATTCCATCGAGGATCTGGAGCAGCTGATCTATGACCTGAAAAACTCAAACCGCAATGCGCGCATTTCCGTAAAGCTTGTTTCAGAGGCAGGTGTCGGAACGGTCGCAGCCGGTGTGGCAAAGGCAGGTGCACAGGTGATCCTGATCTCCGGCTATGACGGAGGAACCGGAGCGGCGCCCCGAAGCTCTATTCACAACGCAGGACTTCCCTGGGAGCTGGGACTTGCAGAAACCCATCAGACGCTGATCATGAACGGTCTGCGGGAGAAGGTACGTGTGGAGACGGACGGAAAGCTCATGAGCGGTCGTGACGTGGCCATCGCCGCTATGCTGGGGGCCGAGGAATTCGGATTCGCGACAGCGCCTCTCGTAACCATGGGATGTATCATGATGCGTGTCTGCAATCTGGATACCTGTCCGGCCGGTGTGGCGACACAAAATCCGGAGCTGCGCAAGCGTTTTGCAGGAAAGCCCGAGTATGTCGTAAACTTTATGCGTTTTATCGCGGAGGACTTAAGAGAGCATATGGCACGGCTTGGTGTGCGCACCGTGGATGAGCTGGTGGGCAGAAGCGATCTTTTGCGCATGCGTGATGGTCTGAATGAGAAACAGAAAAAAGTGGATCTCTCCAATATCTTATATAATCCCTATGTCGGAACAAAGGAGAAGTTTACCTTTGACCCGAAAAAGATTTACGATTTTGAACTGGAGAAGACGAAGGATGAGACCGTATTCCTGAAACAGTTTAAGAGTGCGTTGGAGAGCGGACAAAAGCGTATGATCGAGCTGGAGATCACCAATACGGACCGTTCATTGGGTACGATCTTTGGATCAGAGATCACGAAAAAGTACGGGACATCGCTGGAGGATGATACCTTTGTTGTGAAATGTAAGGGTGCCGGCGGACAGAGCTTTGGAGCTTTCATTCCTAAGGGACTGACACTGGAGCTGGTAGGTGATTCCAACGACTATTTTGGTAAGGGATTATCCGGCGGCAAGCTGATCGTGTATCCGCCCGCAGGTGTCACTTATAAAAAAGATGAAAACATCATCATCGGAAACGTGGCACTTTACGGTGCAACCAGCGGAAAAGCATTTATCAACGGTGTGGCAGGAGAGCGCTTCTGCGTACGTAACTCCGGAGCGATCGCGGTTGTAGAGGGTGTGGGAGACCACGGCTGTGAATATATGACCGGTGGACGCGTCGTTGTACTCGGAAAAACCGGAAAGAACTTTGCAGCAGGCATGAGCGGCGGTATCGCCTATGTACTGGATGAGGATAATGATCTTTATACAAGAACAAATAAGGAAATGGTATTCACCGAGGCATTAACGAATAAATACGATGTTCTTGAGCTGAAGACGCTGATCGGAGAGCATGTGACACTGACCAATTCAGAGAAGGGTAAAGAGATCCTTGATCATTTTGCAGATTATCTTCCGAAGTTTAAAAAGATCATTCCTTATGATTATAACCGGATGATGATGGCGATCGTACAGATGGAAGAGAAGGGCTTAAGCTCTGAGCAGGCGCAGATCGAAGCGTTTTATGCGAATGCAAAACATTAAGGAGGGAAGAGGAAATGGGAAAACCGACTGGATTTTTAGATTATGAGAGAAAGACTGCTGCGGCGGTCGATCCAAAGGAACGCATTAAAAATTTCCGCGAGTTCCATACACCGCTCTCCCTCGAGGAACAGAAGGAGCAGGGGGCAAGATGTATGTCATGCGGTGTGCCTTTTTGTCAGGCAGGCATGACGATCATGGGAATGACCAGCGGCTGTCCGCTGCACAATCTGGTGCCGGAGTGGAATGACCTGGTATATCGTGGAAACTGGGAGCAGGCATACAACCGTCTGAAAAAGACAAATAACTTTCCGGAGTTTACGTCCCGTGTCTGCCCGGCACTGTGCGAGGCTGCATGTACATGCGGAAACTACGGAGACAGTGTTGCTACAAAGGAGAACGAGCATGCCATTATCGAGTATGCCTATGCACATGGTTATGCGGATGCAAAACCGCCGAAGGTTCGTACCGGAAAAAAGGTGGCAATCATCGGTTCCGGCCCTGCGGGACTGGCTGCAGCAGACCAGCTGAACAAGCGTGGTCATTCTGTGACTGTCTATGAGCGTGCGGACCGGGTGGGCGGACTGCTCATGTACGGCATCCCGAATATGAAGCTGGAGAAGCCTGTCATTGACCGCAAGGTAAAGATCATGGAGCAGGAGGGCGTGACCTTCGTTACCGGCGCGGATGTTGGAAAGGATGTAAAGCCTGCAAAGCTTTTGAAGGATTATGATCGTGTGATCCTTGCCTGTGGAGCAAAGAATCCGAGAGATATCAAGGCGCCCGGAAGGGATGCAAAAGGTATTTTCTTTGCAGTGGACTTCTTAAGCGGTGTGACAAAGAGCCTGCTTGACTCAGATCTGAAGGATAAGAAATATGTAGATGTGAAGGATAAGCACGTGGTCATCATCGGCGGCGGTGACACCGGAAACGACTGCGTCGGCACCAGTATCCGTCTGGGCGCTGCTTCCGTGACGCAGCTGGAGATGATGCCGAAGGCACCCGACGAGCGTGCGGAAGATAATCCCTGGCCTCAGTGGCCCAAGGTGTGCAAGACCGATTACGGTCAGGAGGAGGCCATCGCTGTATTCGGCCACGACCCCCGCATCTATCAGACAACGGTCAAGGAGTTTGTGAAGGATAAAACCGGCAATCTGAAGGAGCTTGTGACCGTCCGTCTGGAGAGCGTCAAGGATGAGAAGACCGGACGCATGGTGATGCGCGAGGTGGAGGGCAGTGAGAAGAAGCTGCCTGCCGATATCGTCCTTATCGCTGCGGGCTTCCTTGGCAGCGAGGCTTACGTCACAAAGGCCTTTGGTGTGAATGTCAATGAGCGCACAAATGTTGTCACCGATGCCGGAAAGTATAAGACGAATGTAGATCGCGTCTACACCGCAGGTGACATGCACCGTGGACAGTCGCTCGTTGTCTGGGCGATCCGGGAGGGAAGGGAAGTCGCCCGGGAGGTGGACGAGAGCCTGATGGGA
>JAQYOU010000079.1 GCA_028727105.1 bacterium | reverse complement strand
ATCCCGGAACTGATGAGTCTGGAGGGAACCCAGTGGCGCATGGCATACGAAAGTGAAACCGAGGATCAGCAGGTGGGTCTGGATGATACGGTCTGGCCAAAGGTTTTTGAAAAGTATGAGCAGTTTTTGAAGGATGTGCGCTTCCAGCCCGGCGACGAGGAGCTGCGGTTTACTCCGGTTATCGAGGCCTATCGCAACGGTCAGACTGCCATGATCCGAAATACGGCGGCGCTGGCAGACAACATTACCAAGGAAGACGGCCTGAACAGCGTGATCCTGCCCTATTTCGGTGAGACTTCCGAGGATAACTGGATCCTGACCTATCCCATGTGCCAGTTAGCTGTCTCCGACAAGGTGGAAGAGGATGAGGCTAAGAAGAAAGCTGTCATGGAGATTCTGCTTGCCATTTTCAGTGAGGAGGGACAAAAGGCGGTTGCAGCCGGTACATCGGTGCTGTCCTACAACAAGGAAGTGAATATTTCCGCTTCTCCTTCACTCCAGTATTCGCAGGACTACATCGACAGTAATCACCTGTATATGCGTCTGGCATCCACCGAGATTTTTGGTGTCTCTCAGGATGTGGGACATAAGATGATGACCGGAGAATATGACGCGAAGCGTGCTTATAAGGCATTTAATGAACAGATCATAGGCTATGTAGATCCGGATTCGGAGGAGATCCTTTTCACGCAGGAAAAAGCGTATTCCAACGACTTCGGTGTACACGGAAGCGCGGCAGCCTCCTCTATGATGAATACCCTGCGGGCAGCCTTTGACGATCAGATCGCCGTGGGCTATACCCCTGTGGCCAGTACGTCCATCTATGCCGGAACGTACACCCTGCAGCAGGCCAAGTGGGTTTTGACTGCGCGAAACGCAATCTACAGGGGCGAGTACAACGGTGAGGAGGTCCGCCGGATCATGGAATGGTTGGTAAATGTGAAGGAGGACGGCTCCAATCCGATCCAACATCGAAATCTGATGCCTGTAACCAGCGGTCTGGAGTATACCGTCACCGAGACCGAGCGTGGAAAGTTTTCTCTGGGGGACATCACCATAGACGGGAAACCTTTGGACGAAGATGCCACATATACTATGCTGTTGGTGGGTGCGGACACATTCATGGAGCATGAGACTTTCTGCAATTGCCCGATGCCGGAGGATCTGAGGACTAAGCGCGAGGCGTATCTGGTGAGCGATTTTTCCAGTCAGGAGTGCATGCAGGAGGCACTGGAGAAAACGAAACAATTCCTGGCTCCTACGGAGTATGTGACTATTCTGCAAAGTAAATGATAAACCGAGAAAAAAAGAGAAAGGAGGGCGGTGCCATGAAAAAGCGATTGCTTGCCCTGTTGTTGGCGATTGCTTTGACCGTGGGAGTGGTGAGTGCCGGCTTTACCTATTTTGGCTTTGTAGACCGAACCATTTTCGAAGAAAGTACCGCTCATCTTACTGAAATCTTTCATCAGGCAAATCAAACACTCACAAATATGGTTTCTGTTAACTGGAGCCGTATGCGAATGTGGGCGCCCTATCTGGAGACTGCTGAAAGCGAAGCGGATATTATGGCTTATGTGAATCAGGCCAGGGAAGAAAGTAATTTCACTGATTTCTATTTTATTTCCAGAGATGGAGATTACATCACACTGGAGGGGGAACGGGGGTATCTGGATTTTCGGAAGGAACTTTCGAATTTGATTGTAAAAAAACAGCAGGTGGTTGCCAACTCTGTTGTTCCGGATAAGCCGGAGATCATGGTGTTTGCCATCCCCACTGAGAAGGGTTGTTACCGTGGCTTTGACTATGAGGCCATTGCCATTACCTATAATAACACCGACATGGTGGAGGCTTTAAAGATCTCTGCTTTTGACGGACAAGCCAGTACCTTTGCGGTTCTGCCCGATGGACGGGTCGTCGTGGACAACGGCAATGTGGACATGATGAATACCCATAACATTCTGGCACTTTTGGCACAAAGCAGTAACCTCACCGAACAACAGATTGCTAGCGTGCACGATGACTTCCTTTCAGGCAATTCCGGCGAAATGGTGTTTGATGTAGATGGCAGGGACTTTTATTTAATCTATGAGCCTGTGGATTTTGAGAACTGGATGGTTCTGGGTGTGGTGCCAACCAATGTGGTCAATTCCAGCATGAACAAGCTGCAGTCCATCACCATTTATGTGGTGTCGGGAATCATTATTGCTTTGGCAGTGATGCTTCTGTTTCTGGTCATCCAGCAAAACCGACTAAAGCTGAAGCGCAAGGATAATGAGCTTCTTGCCCGTGATGAACTGTTTTCCAAGTTATCTGTTAATGTGGATGACGTGTTTCTGATGGTGGATGCAAAGAATCTTCGTGTGGAATATGTGAGTCCCAACATAGAAAAGCTGGTTGGCATTTCACAGCAGCAGGTTCTGGATGATATTTATGAGATTGAGCAACTGATCAGGTCAGATGAACCTGTCCATATTCTGGATCAGCTTTCGGATCTTCGGCCCGGAGAGCAGCGCGAGTGGGACAGAGAGTATATTCATCAGAAGACCGGTGAGGAGCGCTGGTTCCGTGTAGTTGTATTCTGTAGCGACATTCAGGGTGAGAAGAAATACATCCTGGATCTGTCTGACCGGACCAAGGACAAGAAGATCAATCAGGAACTTGAGGACGCAGTCCATACGGCGGAAAACGCAAACCGCGCAAAGACCACCTTCCTGAACAATATGTCCCACGACATCCGAACGCCGATGAATGCCATTATCGGCTTTACCAACATCGCCTTAAAACAGGAGACGAAGCCGGAAGTAAGGGGATGCCTGGAAAAGATCAGTGACAGCTCTGATCATCTGCTTACCCTCATTAATGATGTGCTGGATATCAGCCGCATTGAGAGCGGAAAAACGAAATTTCACCCGACGCCTGTGGATATTACTGCGGTTGCAGATGTTGTCATTGACATTATGCATGGATTTTTATCCAATCGGGAGCTTACCTTTGATGTGAGAAGGGTAAAATCGGAACATCCTTATGTGCTTGCAGATGCAGTCAGAATCCGCGAGGTTCTGGTGAACATTCTGGGCAATGCGGTGAAATTTACGGAGGACGGTGGAAGCATCACCTTTGAAGTTACCTATCATCCAGGTGAGGACGACCGTCATATCAGGGTGCGTTATCGCGTGACAGATACCGGTGTCGGCATGAGTGAGGAATTCGTAACACATATTTTTGACGAATTCTCTCAGGAGGAATCCAGCGCGAGAACCAATTATAAGGGCACCGGTCTTGGTATGGCCATCAGCAAACGCTATGTAGATCTGATGGGCGGAACTATATCCGTTGAGAGCAAGAAAGGAGAAGGATCTACGTTTATTGTGGAATTTCCGCTGGAACTCACCGATGAGAGTAAGGTGCAAAAACAGGATACTTCTGTCTCAAACGTGAACATGGAAGGTGTCAGGGTATTGCTGGCTGAAGATAATGAGCTGAATGCGGAGATCGCTATGGTACAGCTGGAGGAGCTTGGAATGGTTGTGACCAGGGTATCTGACGGAAAAGAGGCAGTAGAGCGCTTCCGAGAAAGTGATGCGGATACCTTTGACATTATTTTCATGGACATCATGATGCCGGAGATGAACGGTTACGAGGCAACGCGTGCCATTCGTGAACTGAAGGATCATCCGGACGCTCGCACGATCCCGATCATTGCCATGACAGCCAACGCCTTCGCGGAAGATGTGCAGGCTTCTTTGGATGCGGGTATGAACGGGCATCTGTCAAAGCCGATCGTATTAGAAGAAGTGATAAAGACGGTAGCGAGAAATCTGAACAAATAAATAATGTAACCTTTTGGCCTCTTCCATCGATTTATTGATGAAGAGGCCTTTTCAAATAAATATAACGAGGGATTACTCATGAGAAAACCGATCGAGTGGCTGATCAATGCGTATCAGACGAATCTGTTTGTGGCAGCATTCAACATTTGCAAAAATGCGGAGGATGCCAAAGACGTGGTTCAGGATACCTTTATCGCCTATCACACATCCAAACAACAATTTCATGATGAGCAGCATATCAGAGCCTGGCTTTTTCGGGTTGCAGTCAACAAAGCGAAGGACGTAAACAAATCCTTCTGGCGCAGAAATAAGATGCCCCTGGAGGACTATGTGGAACAATTGCCCTTCGAGTCGAAGGAGGACAGCACGCTCTTTGAGACCGTGTTGGGTCTTCCGGAAAAATATCGGATCGTGATCCATCTGTTTTATTATGAAGACTACAGCATCCGGGAAATCGCGCAGATCTTACATATCAGTGAGAGCAATGTTAAGACGCGTTTATCCAGAGGAAGAAAACTGCTGAAAGATGTATTAAAGGAGGCGTGGGCTGATGACGAATTGCGAAAAAACTAGAGAAAGCGTAACTGTGCAGGACAGGTCGGAGCGGAACCGCGTAGACCGTGAAAGTATGATTCAGGGGTGCGGAAATCCCATCGTCGAAGACGATTTTCATGGATTTTCGCATCGGAACTGTGAAGGTACTGAACAGTTACGAGAGAGGTATAAAAAGGCGTTTGATGTGCTGGCAGCCTCCGAAAAAATTTCTTTGGAGGTAGATCAAATGAAAAATAAGAAGCAAAAGAGCAATTATAAAAAAAGTGTAGCGGCTGCCGTTGCGGCATTGGTTTTTGTAACGGCAGCAGGCAGCGGGGTGTATGCGGCTGCGAGACATTGGGGTATTCTGGATTTTGCTGACCGGACAGCTATGGATGTACCGGAAGAAGCGGTTCCGCAGATTCAGACAGAGATAGAAACCGCGCAGGAAACCAACGACACGATCTTTCAGTGCACGGTAAAAGAGGCACTGTGCGACAGCCAGACGATTACTGTGGTCTATGAAGTGGCAGCAAAAGAGGCTGGCAAATATCTGTTTGTTCCGGAGGATGCATTGCCGGAAGACCGGATGAGCAATTGGAGCAATGTTTCTGATATGACAGCGGAGGAGTATGCGGCAGGGAAGGGACTGACGATTGTGAATATAGGAGGCGGCATTCGAAATACCGAAGAGTTGGGAATTGGAGCTCAAAGCATTGATTTTCTGTCTGTCAGTGATGATGTGATGGATATCTGTGTCACATGCGGGAAAGCGGAAGAAGGAACGAGTATGGATGTTGCGATGGTGGCTACTGCGCATGTATCCGGCAGCGAAGAAGTGATGAGACTGCAGTCTGATTTTGTTTTACAGGATATGTCTACGACAACTTCGACTACCTATTTGTGCAGTGAGAACGCCTCTGGTGAACAGTTTTTTGAGATTGACAAGGCAGATGTGATCCAGACAGAGCTGGGAACATATGTCGATGTGTATTACCGTAATGACAAAGGAGACGATCCGAAGGATGGATTAATTTTTCGAATTGTAGATCAGACGGGAAAGGCATATGAGTCTACGGGCGGCTCCGGTGTTCAGTGTGTTGAGAGCGGTCTGTACAGTCAGCGATGCATGCTGAACAAATGTGAGATCGGCGAGACATTGTACGTGGAAGCCTTTGACTGCTGGGGCAAAGAGGTATACGGTGTGACTGAACTTTCGCGTGAATAAACACATGCCCAAAGGATTGGCAACGGCTGTAGGGATGGATGAATTACAGCTGAAGCTCATAAACATCTTCATACTCGATTTCAAAAGAATCAAGAAGCTCCTGCATTTGTTCAGGAGCTTCTTTTTTTGTGAGTTTCCAGGACATGCCACAACCAGCGGAGATTGCCCGCGGAAGCGGGATCAGGCGGCCGGGAAATCCGGCCTCGCCTGCCTTTTTTTCAAAAGCGATGGCCTCTGCCGTTGTGTGAAATGCTATAACATAGCAGGCTTCTTTTGCGCGCATGTGAGTCCTCCGTTTATGCCTGAAAAACGATCTCGTAGCCCTCAGCGGTACGAGTTGTCTCGAAGGTATGTTTATTGTGCTTTAACATCGCTTCAATGTTGGCTTTTGTGTGAGCTTCGTCACAGATCACGCGAAGGCTTTTTCCCTTGTTTGCGTCCATGGCATCCATGGTGATCATGACAGGCTCCGGACAGGAAAGTCCGCGTACATCTATTTCTATATAGTTCATGTTATTCTCCTTTAAGTTTCTGTTTCTATTGAAACATATTTTTCATGTTTGTGCAACGTAAAGGCGGGTTTCCGGGATGTGTACTGACAGGAAATCTACTTTGCAGTCTTACGTTTCTGTGTGCATGCAATGAGAAACAGAACGATAATGCACAGGATCACTGCTACTTTACCGTAAATGCTGGGGCCGCCTGCTACTGCTTCCTCTGTCTCGGTTGCTGCCTTTGCTGCTGCGCTGGCAAGGCCGAAGTTGTGGGCGACAGCTGCTCCAAGGAGCATGCCAAGAAATGTTACAGCGCTGTCGCAGGAGCCCTGACCGGTCAGGATTAGCTGACGGAACGGACAACCGCCCGCAAGAACTGCCGAAAAACCTACTACATACAGACCAAGGATGTTCCACAGATGCTGTGCGTGGGCGATGGGCTGACCGGAAAAACTCAGATGGAAGTTGCCGGTGGCAATGTTGTAGATCAGCATGACTACGAATAAACCGCCCAGCACACTGATCAGGGAAGCATCCTTTACCAGTGCACCGATCATCATCATTCCGAGAAGAAAACGGATGAGCGGTGAGCTGCCTGCGGTTGCTTTGTACTCTTTTGTGGCGATAGAAATAAGGAAGGAGCCGAGGATAAAGCCCACGATCTCCGGTCTGAAATACTGTACGACTTCTGCGTTGTGCAGCTTCATGGCACCAGCCATGTCCCGGACGAAGCAGGCAATGCAGATTGCCATATTTCCAGGATTGCCCATGATGGCAAGTAATCCGAATATTGCTCCGGAAAGGAACAATTTCCACTTTGCATCAAATAATTTTGTCATAAGTTACCTACTTGTTACCAATTCCCTCATTGGTTTTTTATGGTATGTTTGTTTTTGACATGAGGAAAGTATAGCAACGAGTCTGCGATAAGTAAATTAAGAAAATAAGGAAATGCCATGAGAATTTCTAATTGTATTGAAAATTCAAAAAAAAGAAGATATAACATTTTTGAATGGTATAACGTTTTTTATAATGATAAAATAGAGCCATGTGAATGAAAAACCATCAGGGCAGTCAACGAGAATGGCGGATACCGGGTGGCTTGGAACATGAAGGATTACCATACAGTCAGTTGAAGGAGGAAAAGAACTATGAGTCGAATCGTTGTAGATGCCATCGGAGATGCATGTCCGCTCCCGATCGTGAAAACAAAAAATGTGATCAAGGAGATGAAGAGTTCTGCTACGATCGAAGTCCTTGTGGATAACGAGATCGCCGTACAGAATCTCACAAAGATGGCAAAGATCACCGGTTATCCGGCCAGCTCAAAGAAGCTGGAAGAAAATAAGTATCTGGTGACTATGGATGTGATCATCAAGGAGGACGGGCAGGATGATACAACTGATCAAGCGGAGGAACCTGCTGTCTGCACACCGGATGCGCGAAAGGGCAATAAGGTGATCGTCATCAGTGCCAACCAGATGGGCAGCGGCAGTGAGGAGCTTGGAAAAACGCTGTTAAAGGGCTTTATCTATGCGGTGACACAGCAGGACGAATTGCCGAAAACGATGCTGTTCTACAACAGCGGCGTGTATATGACCTGCGAGGATTCGCCTTCTCTGGAAGACTTAAAATCACTGGAAGCACAGGGTGTCAACATCATGAGCTGTGGCACTTGTTTGAATTACTACGGTCTTTCTGAGCAGTTAAAGGTAGGCACTGTCACAAATATGTACGACATCGTGGAGACGATGGAGAAGGCAGATTCGATCATCAAACCCTGCTAATATATGAAAAAAACGCTGATGTGTGGATCAAGGATATGTATTTCATGCGCAGTGTGGAAACGGAAATCCCGTATATGCCGAAAAAAATCGGCAAAAAGAGGAACTGTGAATATGGAAACAACAACTGTGAAAAACCGAAATGAATGGTATCGTCTGCTTCCGAAGATGGATGAGCTACTGGCGCAGGACTGGGCGAAAGCCTTGATCGATATTTATGGAAGGACACCGGTGATGACTGCGCTGAGGACCGGGCTGGAGCAGATCCGCGAGGAAATTCCGGGTTTGTATACAAAAGAGGAATTGATGGATGCTTTGAAGCTGTACCCGGCACAGGTGCGGAAGACACTGGCGATGACAAATGAACGACATTTCAAGCGCGTACATAATGCGACCGGCGTGGTACTGCACACGAATCTGGGGCGCGCGCCCATGTCTAAGAAACTTCTGGCTGAGGTGACACAGCAATTGATCGGCTATTCCAATCTGGAATATGATCTGAACGCCGGGCAGCGCGGTGAGCGTTATGCGCATTTTAACGAGCGGATCTGTGCGATCACCGGTGCGGAGGACTGTCTCGTAGTGAACAACAATGCGGCGGCTGTCCTTCTTATGCTGTCTGCCCTTGGAAAGGGAAAAGAAGTCATCGTATCCCGTGGAGAGCAGGTGGAGATCGGGGGAAAATTCCGGATCCCGGATATCATGGATCAGAGCGGTTGTCGTCGCGTGGAAGTCGGCACGACCAATAAGACCCGTATCGAGGACTACGCAGAGGCAATCACGGAAGAGACGGCAGCTTTGTTGAAGGTCCAGACAAGCAATTTTAAGATCGTCGGATTTACACAGACTGCAGAACGTGAGGAACTGGTGGCACTTGGCAGGGAAAAAGGGCTTCCCGTACTGGAGGATCTTGGCAGCGGCGTGCTGGTAGACTTGTCAAGATATGGTATGGCAAAGGAACCTACCGTGCAGGACTCTCTAAAGGCCGGGGTAGATCTGGTAACCTTCAGCGGGGATAAGCTTCTTGGCGGACCGCAGGCTGGTATCATCGTAGGAAAGAAATGCTATATTGACAAGCTGAAAAAGCATCCGCTGACCCGTGCCATGCGTATTGATAAATTTACGGCCGCATATCTGGAGACACTGTTTTGCTATTATCAGGATCTGAGGGTGGCGGAACGTACCATTCCGGTATTACGGATGCTGTCGGCATCGAAGGAGGAGCTTAAAGACCGGGCAGAGCGGCTTCGTGCGCTTTTGCTGGAAGAAATCGAAAGGAATCGTCAGGTGTATGATGTACATGTGCTGCCGGAATCAGAGTCTGTTTGCATTTCTGTTGTGGAATGCGAGAGCGCAGCCGGCGGCGGGTCTCTGCCCGGTGAAACCCTTCCGAGTTACGGAGTGCGCATCGAGGGACCGCGCCTGCATCCGGATCAGGTGACGGAACGTCTGCGAAAAGGAGACGAGCCGGTAATCCTGCGTACCCTGGATGGTGGACTGCTGTTTGATGTGCGTACGCTGGAGGACGAGGAACTACCGATCGTTGCAGATGCAGTGGCAAGAAATATACCATAGTAAGGAGAGGGCCGATCTATGCAGCCTGTGATCTTAGGAACAGCCGGTCACATCGACCATGGAAAAACACAACTGATCAAAGCACTCACCGGGCGTGATACGGACACCATGAAGGAGGAAAAACAGCGGGGGATCACCATTGACCTCGGCTTTACCTATTTCGATCTTCCTGATGGCGCGCGTGCCGGAGTGATCGATGTGCCGGGACATGAAAAATTTCTTCCGAATATGGTGGCCGGTGTGTGCGGTATGGACCTGGTACTTCTCACGATCGCTATGGATGAGGGCATCATGCCCCAGACAAGGGAACATGTGAATATTCTGGATGCGCTGCAGGTGCCGGCCGGGATCGTTGTCCTGACCAAATATGATATGGTGGAGCTGGAGGAGGCGGAGCGGATCGCACAGGGGATCCAAGCGGAATTAAAGGGAACGGTATGTCATGAATGGCCGTTTATCATGGTCTCCTCACTGACGGGATACGGGCTGGACGTGTTGAAGCAGGAGATCGCAAAAAGGGCGAAAACCCTGATCAGGAATCGTAATGTATCCGGGCGTTTCCGCCTGCCGGTGGATCGCGTGCTCTCGCCGAAGGGGATCGGAACGGTAGTGGCAGGAACGCTTTTGTCCGGTCACATCCATGTGAACGATCCGGTGGAGCTTTACCCTTCCGGTATCCGGACGCGTGTGAAAAGTGTGCAGGTGCATGGCGCATCCGCAGAGGAAGGCGTGGCGGGGCAGCGCGTGGCGATCCTGCTGAGCGGAGTGGACAAGGATCAGGTGAAGCGCGGCGATGTGGCAGCGTATCCGGAGTCCCTGACACCCACAGACCGGTTGGATGTTCGCCTGACCATATTTCGCGATTGCGGACGTGTGATCAAAAACCAGAGTCGTGTGCATCTGCATATCGGAACGGCGGAAACGATCTGTCGTGTGATCCTCATGTCAAAGGAGGAGCTGCACGCTGGAGAGAGCGACTATGCGCAGCTGGTCTGTGAGCATCCGCTGACAGCGAAGAAAAAGGACTGTTTTGTGATCCGTTTTTTATCGCCTCTGGAGTCTGTGGGCGGCGGAAGCGTGATCAATGAATTTCCGGGAAAGCATAAGCGGAAAACGGAGACTGTACTGGCGGAGTTTTCCGATGAGGAACACGATCAGACACCGGAATTAGTGATGCGTTGGCTGGAAAAACACGAACATCGGCCGGTGAGGGCAGAAGAATTTGTGGATACACATCGCCTGCAGGATGAAAAAATACTTGAAACGCTCAGCGAAATGACATCGAGGCAGCAGTTTGCCGTCCTGCATGGAAAAAAGAACAGCTATTACTGGACCTTTGAAGCGGAGGATGAGAAATGGCAGGAAGTATTACATGCGCTGAATGACTTTCACGGACAGCATCCGTTCTTGCAGGGCGCGCCGAGGCTTTATCTGAAAAACAGATGTTTCGCGACCTGGGATGCACCCAGAGTGGACGCGTATCTGGATTTTCTCGTCTGTGAAGGCAGGATTGTGGAAGTTTGGAACAAACCGGAGCAGAATGGTCAGGAAATGGACGCTTGCTGTAGAGCTGAACAATCTGAGGCTGTGTATGCAAAAAGTGATTTTACAGTCGTACCGGATGATAAGATGAAGCGCTTCACATCCAGAATCTTAAAGGCCCTGCAGAGAAATGGTGTGAATCTGGTCCCCATTGGAACACTCATGACGAAGGCCACTGCAAAAGAGGAATTTGAGGATCGGATCGCGTATCTGGTATCCATCGGCAAGCTGATCCCGGTCGAGGGCGAATATTATACTGCACCGCTGGTGGCAAAAGAGATCCGCGAGAAGCTGGCGGAATATGGGAAGGAGCATGAAAAGATCACCTTTGCCGGTCTAAGGGATCTGATGGGAACTACGAGAAGATCGGCGAAGCCTTTCATGGCGTGGCTGGACCGGGAGGGTCTCACCCGGCAGTCAGGATCACGGCGTCAACGTTGTGATCCTTTAAGATATGCGCGATCTTGGGGCCGGTCTCATTTTTAAATTTCTCCTGATTGCCACCGCCGCCCATGAAGCCGATGTGCACTTCGGAAACACTGCCGATCACGCCGTTCTTTGCAAGTAAATGTAGCGGGTCAATGGGGAACATGCAGTTGATATCCTTGTTGACATCACTGTTGTCATATCCGCCATGAGAGACCATCAGCTCAGAAGTAGGAGTATCATCCGGGACTTCACGGAACGTAAAATCACCGGACAGGTTAAATCTTGGGTCCTTCTTGCAATGAACACCGGCAGCAGTTGCAATGGCAACCTTCATCTGATTTAACGGCTTTTTCACCTCTGCCCATACAGGGGGCGGAGTTACGGGAACGTAGATTTCCGACTGAATGCCGTCAAAGGGTGTTTTGTTTGGCATACACGTTTTCTCCTTTCCGGCTCAGGATGGGGATAGATCCGCTTCGGGAGCCATATTCTTATGATCATGGATATAATGCTCATTCACGTCAGGTCCAAGCTGTTCGATAAAGCTCATCTGAAAGCCTACCTCCTGGCCGACCTTGATCTCATAATCCGTGATCAGCATTCTCATGGGAATCTTCATGTAGCCGAGACGGCCTTTCAGATCAATTCCCACGGCGCCATCCGCGACTTCCACGATGACGCCTTCCATGTAAATAATCTTATCTCCATATTTCATAATTGCAACTCCAAATTGCCTGTTTTGCCATTCTGATTTCTTATGATGAATGGGTTTTACGAGTATTTCTCCAGACGCTTTTTACTCATGGGAAGTGAAGTCTCATTTTTGACGGGAACGATCGGCTTGCCGGTCACATTGGAGATCAGCTCGATGTTGTTTGCCTTGACCTTCGGATCCCATTTTTTCTGTGCCGCCTTCACATCGCCGCCGTCCATGGCAGTTTTCAGCATGGCGATGGCACGAATGGCATCCTCCGGACAGAGGGTATTGTTGGCAAGCACTTCATTTTCAATACCGCCCTCGGATTTGTTGTTGTCTACCATGCAGGTCATGTACTTGTTTCCAACTACCAGTGCCCCCTGCTTTGCGCAGAAGGACAGTCCGACGACCGAAATACCCCGCATACCGATCTGTTCAATGTGGCTGGCAAAATCAATATGGTTATTGCCAAAGCCTTCGGTGGTCACAAAGGCACCGTCCACATCCAACGCCTCGCAGGTCATGCCGACACGCTTGGAGACATAGAATTTCTCGGCATTGATCTGGGGACTTCCCACTAAAAGAACGCCGCACAGATCCAGATCAGGATCAAATAATGTTTCTAATACGAGGGGTTCACGCCAGTAATGGCGGCTCATCTCCTTGGATGCCGGTCCGATGCATGTAAGCGCATGGATACAACCGTCTAAAATCTCCAGCGGAGAGACAACGACCGGAACATTTCCGATATCTACATTGGGCTTTGCGCCAAGTACTCCGACGGGCTCGACCGGAAGCAGAAGATTGTCGTGCATCGCGCCCTGTCCCATGATCTCTTTGACTACAATGACTTTTTTCTTGCCGGGGCGGCGGTACTGGTTGAATTCTTCGGTATCTACGACGAGGGAATCATCCTCCAGCTTTTTCAGTGCCTGACGGATCTCGTTTGTGATCACATCGGTGGCGGAATGTGCAGCCAGAGGACCGGGGCGCTCCATGTTGGTGCCTGCCTGGATCGTGACCTGTGTTTTGATAAAGATCTCGCCCTCATCCGGTGCGCCTGGTCTTCCCCACATGATATTTTCATCCAGATAGCCTTCAGAGGAACCAAATTCGCCGATCTGCACGCCGTTGTCGTCAGTTCCGGTGACCATCATGATCACACCGTCCAGGACACGGGTCACACCACTGCCGACCTCGCAGCCCTTTTCCTTTGTGGCGATGGGCTGAACGTCCATGATCGTCTCGGAGTAGGTGTGATATTTGTCGGGGGTAATGATCTCTATTTTCAAGTCATGTACCAGTGCCTGACTGTCGATGGCATCTTTCTCGATTCCCTCTCGGATCGTGAGGACCGTTCCGTCAATGCGGGTTTCAGGCCCTCGTTTGACCTCGGTGATCTGATAGTGCTTTCTCGTGAGGGAACGGATCAGCTTCGGTTCCGGGGCAGCTGCTTTGTCTGAAGCAGTGTTACCGGCAGTGCTCAGGCAAGAGGGGGCTGACTGATCAGATACGTTTCCGATAGAGGCAAGACCCGCTGGCTGACCTGCGCCGGACAGCGGCAATTCAATATGAATATCTTTACCTTCGCCAATGGATATTTTCAGTGTTCCGCCGGGAACCTTTGTGCTCATGGCAATCGGTGCGGCGGCAGCAGGTGCGTCCGGAGCTGCTGCTTCTTCGGCTTCTGACTCTTTTTCTTCCTCTGCAAAAGCATCCTGAACTTCGTTGATGAGATCCTTCGTCAGTGGAGTCAGGGAATCGCTGGTTTTTGTCAGGGTGGCACCGATGACCTCTTTGATCGTCAGGCATCCGTCCAGATTCAGAAGTCCGGATTCAACGAGGTCGTCAAAGATCGCCGGGTCTTCCAGATTATGAGATGACAGAACAACGCCCTCCTCCGCGCGGCAGCAGAGCACTGCCGGGTCGTTTGCGTGTTCTTTTGCACATTCAAGGCTGATTGACATAGCTAAATTCCTCCTATAATGGTAATTCAATATGGATATTTTTGCCTTCTTTGATATCAATGCGAAGGACGCCATCCTGAATTGTCTGTTCTACATGATAGCTGACTGTACCGGGATCAGACGCGGCTGGAGCCGTATCTTCAGCAGGGCTTTGGGATACAGTCTTGGATTTGTTCAGGTAGCGCATGCGTTCCAGCCCTACGGTATCAAATACGTGATCCACCTGATGATGCACGGTCAGACCCAGCTTCGGGGCGGAGCCCATGACGGTATTGGTGCAGTCGCTGCAGTTTCCGATCAGAATATCTGTACATCCGGCCTTCTTAAAGTTCAGGCACTTCTGCGCCTGACCGGGACAATTGCCGGGATTTTCGCATTTTAAGGTGCCTTTCACGTCAACCGCCTGCTTACATTTCTGAACAAGAACAACCTCGCTGTTCATTTTCTGTGCGATATCCTGCATGCGCGCTTCATTTCCGCCGCAGGCACAGAGCAAAATGCCCAGCTTTGCTTTCTTCAGATCCTCAAAGGGTGCGGTGACAATGATGCCTCCGGTGGTTTTTGTGATGGGCGTGTCGAGATCCACTGCATGTCCGGTAAAGGGACCGCCCATGATGATCTCGCCGTAGTCGCCATCGATGCCTCCGGCTTTTTCAATGAGCTGTCCGACCGTCGTACCCACCGGAACGTCCATAAACGTTCGCGTAAAAGTGCCGCCCTTTAGCTTTCCGGCAACAGACACATTTTTTGTGATCACCGGGCGCTTGTCGTCGATGGCCTCGGCAACGCGCAGAAGCGTTTCAGCGTTGATGACGACGGCATCTGCCACAGAGGGGAGATCCGTGATGGACAACAGTTTGCCCAGAACCTCCCGGACGACTGCGCGCTCCTCACCCATCGGGTAAAGATCCGGAAGCAGATGATAGGAGATGTCAGGCTCGTTTTTGCACAACGCGTCGATCTTTTGTACCTGAACCTTATGCTTGGCCTTGATGGCGAACACACCTTTTTTTGCATTACATAATTTCATGACATGCTTCAGACCGGCCGCTGTCTTTTCCAGCTGGTCCTCCAGCTGCTTCATGTTGTGCTCCAGAAGCGGCTCACATTCTGCGGCATTCACCAGTATGTATCCGCCCTTCAAGTCGGCGCTGCATTTGACATGTGTCGGAAAGCCTGCTCCGCCCATGCCCACGAGGCCGCTGGCTGCCAGAAGCTCTTTTTCGCTGTCGCCACTGAGGGGTTCATAGCTGTCCGGCTGAGTGTCATCTGCATCAATGATACATGCAGCCTCCGTCAGCTCTGCGATCCGTCCGGAGAAAGGACTGTGGAGCGGTGCGCCAAGCCCTGTGGGAACGGCTAATAGCTGTCCTCTTTTTACCGGATCACCGACAGCCAGAACAGGCGTTAGCGGCGCTCCGATGTGTTGTTTTAATAAAATCGTATATTTCATGGGAAAACCCCCTTGTTTTTGGCGGAAGTATGTGGGAATCGAACCCACCCGAGATAGAAGACTACCTCACATCGGTTTTGAAGACCGTGGAGAACACCAGTTTCTCAGCTACTCCCTTAAATTTATGGCCTATAGTATAGTAAAGAAGCTGTCAAAATGGAAATGAAGCTTCACCATAGGATCTATAACGAATTGGAATGGTTATTTGTTCAAGATCAACTGAACCTTTTCAATAAAATGCCTTGCGGCGGGGGAGAGGTTGGAAGCGGATTTGTACGCGATACCCAGCTCTCTCGTGTAATAAGGCTCCAAAGGCAGCGTCAGCACCTGATCGTCCATCCCTTCAATGACCAGCTTTGGCAAAATGCTGACACCCAGATTGTTGGCAACCATGGATACGATGGCCAGATCATCCTTGGAGGAAAAACGGATGTCGGGACTGATGCCAGAGCTTTGCAGTGCATAGTGCACATCATAATCCGTGCCGGCTGCAGAAATGATAAAGGGGTGCGCCAGCATGTCGATGATGGGGCAAAAATCACTGGAAGTGGAGAAAGATTTCGGGAGGATCGTCATTAACGGATCCTCGTACAGCGGAAGCCATTCCAGTTCCTCCGTGTGTCGTTTGCTCACCAGACCAAGATCTGCCACGCTGTCATTGATCCATTGCACGATATCATCCGTTCCGCCCTCTAAAAGCTCAATCTCGATGCCGGGATAATCCTCCTGAAATTCGTGGATCGCCCGGGGCAGCCAGTTTCTTGATATACTGGCAAAGGACGCGATGGTCAGATGTCCGGTGTCCAGCCCCTTTAAGGATGCGATGGTCTGCTCCAGCTGCTCGTTGATCGCCAGCATATTGCGCACGATGGGCAAGATCACCTCGGCATTCGGTGTCAGCTTGATGCCGCGCTTCGTCCGCAGAAAGAGCGGAAAGCCCAGCTCGTTTTCCAGCGTCTTTAAAATATGGCTGACACCGGGCTGGGTGTAGCCCATGCGTTCTCCGGTTTTCGTGAAATTTTTCATTTCTGCCACGTCGGCAAACAGTGTGTATTTGTTCAGATCCATACGGCGCTCCTTCTGATATCATGAAAAAAGGGCATTCCCACTATGAATGGGAATGCCCTCGTCGGCTTCGATTCTGGTTCATTATATATAACAAATTCTTATTTTTCAACAGGAAAATAACATTTTATTGATGCAATCACATGATGAATTGTTATGTCAGATATAAGAAACTGTTTGTTTACAGCGGTTTGGGAAGCTTTTACTATGATGGAACATCAATGAATTTCATCATGGGTGATAGAATGGGAAGGAAAGTCTCATGAGAAAACGGGTGAGTATATGGATTATATAGAAAAAACGCTGGAGAATCTCTCTTTTATATCAGAAGACCTGGAAGGCGTATCCTTTCAGGGATGTATTTTAAACAACTGTCTCTTTCAGGGATGCAACCTGCGAAACTGTGATTTCCAAAGTGCGGTTTTTTATGGCTGCCGGATGGAGGACGTTCATATCGAAGGTGCGGATTTTCTGGGAGCTTCTTTAAATGATATCGAATTGGTGAATATCCATGCGGACGACACGACAAAATATTATCATCTGGCATGCCCTGCGGAGGGACCTTTTGTGGCGTATAAAAAATGTCAGGATGACCGGATCGTCCAGATGCTGGTGCCAAAGGACGCGCTGCGCTCCTCTGCCACCCGGCTGACCTGCAGATGCAGCAAGGCGAAGGTATTAAGCATCAAGAGCATCGATGAGACCGTGAAATACACCGAAGCGGTGGCCACCATCGACGACAGCTTTGTCTATCGCGTGGGCGAGTGGGTGGAGGTGGACAACTTTGACACAAACCGCTGGCATGATGCTGCCCCAGGCATTCATTTCTGGATGACCAGAGAGCAGGCAATCCACTACTAAATGGAAGAATTCCCTATTGTAAAGTGACACGGATTGTGCTATCTTAAATTGGTACTACCAATTTGGAGGCGTTTATGAAGTATTTAAAACAATTTTTTATGATCATTTTGATCTCGTTTATTGGAGAGATCCTGCACGCAGTGATCCCATTGCCGGTTCCGGCGAGCATTTACGGAATCGTATTATTATTTACCGGATTGATGACCGGTATTATTCCGCTGGAGGCTGTGAAGGATGTGGGGATCTTTTTGATCGAGATCATGCCGGTCATGTTCGTTCCGGCAGCAGTCGGACTGATCGAATCCTGGGATCTGTTGAGTGAGAAGCTGATTGCCTATGTGGTCGTTACATTCTTGACGACTTTTGTGGTGATGGCAGTGACCGGTCTTGTGACACAGAAGGTCATCCGCGGCAGAAAGGAGCAGAGAAATGATCGGTGATTTTTTCAGTGAAGCAGTTTTTCTGGGTGTGTTCATTACGCTGGGCGCATATTTTTTGGGTATTTCTATCAAACAAAAATGGAAGCTGGCGATTTTTAATCCGCTGCTGATGGCGATCATTTTTACGATGATCTTTCTGTTGGTATCGCGGATGCCCTATGATGTCTACTATGAAGGCGCGAAATACATCAGCTATCTGCTCACACCGGCGACGGTGAGTCTGGCAATCCCATTGTATGAGCAGTTTGAGCCGCTGAAAAAGAATGTGCGTGCGATCCTGGTGGGGATCGTGACAGGTGTGCTGACCAGTATGGTGTCTGTACTGTTGCTGGCTGTGATCTTTCATTTTGACCATCAGGAGTATGTGACATTTCTGCCGAAATCCATCACTACCGCCATCGGAATGGGTGTGTCCGAGGAGCTGGGTGGTTATGTGGCGATCACGGTAGCGGTGATCATTATCACAGGAATTATCGGAAACATGATCGCAGAGTCGGTCTGTCGGATGTTCCATATTACGGAGCCGGTGGCAAAGGGTATTGCCATTGGATCTGCATCTCATGCGGTCGGAACGACGAAAGCTATGGAGATGGGTGAGGTGGAGGGCGCTATGAGCAGTCTTTCCATTGTGTTATCAGGGCTATTGACAGTGTTTGGAGCAATGATCTTTGCAAATTTGCTTTAGCAGAAAATGATCTGGAACATGCATTGAAATAAAATGAGCTTCTTCAGGGGGATAAAATGGATCATAAGGAATACAAAAAGGTCATCGACTATATCTGTCAGGAGATCACGGACGGACGGATCAGGATCGGAGACCGTCTGCCCACAGAGCGTCTTCTTGCCGAACAGATGGGCGTGAGCCGAAACTGTGTGCGGGAGGCTCTGCGAAGTATGGAGACCTTTGGGTTGATCGAGTGCAGACAAGGCTCCGGTAATTATCTGAGCTGTCGGATGAGTGAGCCGATCTCCGAGATCTTCAGTATAATGCTCATGCTTGGAACAACGAACATGGAGGATGTGAAGGCATTTCGAATGGAACTGGACAAGCAGGCGTGCAGAACGCTTGCAGAACGGGCGGATCGGGTGGACATAGCTGATACACTGGTGGCGATTCTGGGGGAGACACCCGGAGACGGAGGAACACAAGCGATCGAGGTGGATGCCCGTTTTCATTATGAGCTCTTACAGCTTCAGGGGAACCGCCTGTGGATGACGATCGCGGATGCCATCTTTCCGGTGTACCGGCAAGGGATCAAAGATACACTGATTCATGCATCAGAGGAAGAACAGCGGCGGTTTTCTGAGCTTCATCGCGCCATCTGCGAGGGGATCAGAGCCGGTTCCTATGAGCAGTGTGCACAGGCGATCGAAGAACATTATCAACTGTTGGTATAAACCGTTATATGCCCTCGAACCGTGTATGGTCCGGGGGCTTTTTTGAGGGAATATTTACACTATTGAAAATATGTGGTAGCATGAATGAATAGTTTTTGGAATGATATTAGTTTTAACGAGGAGAGACAAATTGATGAGTGCAATTGTGACATTAAAAAAGGGTGAGGGCCGCACGATCAAAGCGGGTGGCATGTGGATCTTTGACAACGAGATCGATACGATCCTGGGATCCTTTGAAAACGGCGATATCGTGATCATTCATGACTTTGACGGTTATCCCATGGGGCGTGGGTTCATTAACGTGAATTCCAAGATCCGTATCCGGCTGATGACGCGCCATGTGGATCAGGAGATCGACGAGGAATTTTTGCGTATGCGCGTACAGAATGCGTGGGATTATCGAAAGACAACGGTTGATACGTCCTCCTGCCGTGTGATCTTTGGGGAAGCAGATTTTTTGCCGGGATTTGTGGTAGATAAATATGAGGATGTGCTGGTGGTGCAGTGCCTGGCACTGGGCATGGAACAATTTAAACTGAAGCTGGTGGAACTTTTAAAAAAAACGCTGGCTGCGGATGGCATCCACATTCGCGGCGTTTACGAGCGCAGCGATGCAAACGAGCGCAAAAAAGAAGGTCTGCCGAAGGTGAAGGATTTTATCGGTGAGCCCTTTGATACGAATATCGAGATCGTAGAAAATGGCGTTCATTATATGGTTGATGTGGTAAACGGACAAAAGACCGGATTTTTTCTGGATCAGAAGTATAACCGTCTGGCGATGCAGCGCATCTGCAAAGGCAAAAAGGTGCTGGACTGCTTCACGCACATGGGAACCTTTGCCCTGAACGCCGGCATTGCCGGAGCCGTTGATGTGACTGGACTTGATATTTCCGAGTATGCCATCGAACAGGCAAATGCAAATGCACGCCTGAACGGACTGGAGAACACGGTACATTTTCGCTGTGCCAATGTGCTGGATGAACTGCCGGAGCTGGCGGCGGCAGGGGAGCAGTATGATGTGGTGATCCTTGATCCGCCTGCCTTCACGAAGTCCAGAGAGGCGACAAAAAATGCCATCAAGGGCTATCGTGAGATCAATAGGAAGGGCTTAAAGCTGGTAAAAGACGGCGGGTATCTTGCGACCTGCTCCTGCTCCCACTTCATGACACAGGAGCTCCTTGCAAAGACGATCCGCGAAGCCGCCCGCTCCGCCCACAAACGTCTGCGCCAGGTGGAATTCCGCACGCAGGCAGCAGATCACCCGATCCTTTGGGCGGCGGATGAGAGTTATTATCTTAAATTCTATATTTTTCAGGTGGTAGATGAGAAGTAGGTGTGGAAAGCACCTGAAAAGCCTGATATTGTGCGATATTTTAGACATTGGTGTAAAATGGGAAAATATCGTAATCTATCGCAAAATGGTGTAAATATTTAAGTTAGATGAAGAGGCAGACGTGATAAAAATATTATCCTCGTTTAGAGTAAATTAGCATAATATGGCTATCATCGTTGGGTGATAAAGAAAGAATTAAGAAGAGTGTATAAAGATAAAAGCAGGAACTCATTCTATTAAATGGTTTCCTGCTTTGCTTCATAAATATATATATAAGAAGAACCATGAAAATGAAGTTGGGTTATAGTTGCGAAATCTATACGAGCGTGCTAAAATTCAGACAGAGCAAGATTTTAAGGAGGCGTTGAAACATGTGTTATCTAATTGCCAAGAACATTGATGACGAAGGATGTGTAGCATTCAAAACAACACATGGGAAGCATCTTTCCACATTCAAGAAATCGTTGATCGAAAAAGTTGGATATGACAAGATCCAGCTGGTTACTATTAGCAGGCCGTATGCTTATGGAGAATATGAACCATACAGATTCGTCGAATCAGAAGCAGAGTTTGCATATGCGGTTGAGCATATGTAGAAAGATAAATGAGTGAGTGGATCACTAAGGGCGGGAAAATCTTTCCCGCTGTTTTTATCAGCAAGGAGCATATTGGTGATGAAAAATGGTGTACTCAGGTGGTGGATGAAAAGTAGTCGAAGGTTAAATAACAGGATGGTAATATACAGATGAACGTTACTAACTTAGAGATGACGCAGGCAACAATAGAGATTTTTGGCGGATTTATCTGTCTGATGCTGACGGTCATCATCACGATGACCGGGTATAAAAGAAGCAGCTGGAAGTTGTTACGCTGGATGTTCTTTACAATTTCCATCATCTTCTTGTCTGAGGCATGCGGATATACTTTTACGGGGAATGCTGGCAGAACCGCTGCGGTGATGAACTGCATCAGCAATTTTGGCGTGTTCTTTCTGAATCTGGTGCTTGTCGATCTGTCGATGCATTATTTTTATCAGCTGCTGCAGGAAAAAGGTGCAGTTCCGGATCGGATATTTTTGAATATTGTTCGCATAGGTATCGCGATAAGCGGCGTGATTCTGTTGAGTAATTTATTCACAAATTGGATGTATTATTTTGATGAGTCCAACAACTATCACAGAAATACGGGATGGTATATTTATGCGGCGATCAATCTGATCTGTATTCTTGTCTGTAGTGTTATGTGCATACGGTATCGGAAAGCAGTCAAAAAAACGACGTTTGTATCACTTCTGGTATATACCTTTACCCCTTTACTGGCTATCATTTTGCAGGCATTTTTCTACGGCATATCTATCACAAACATCGGGATATTTATTACGCTGATTCTTATGTTGCTGGCATATTTGAAGGAGTGGAGCAGGATCAGGGAAGGAGAAGAAAAGAAGCGAAAATTGCTGGATATCGTTGTTCTGTTCACGATCATGGCGATCAGTATGAGTGCGTCTGTTGTCTCCTGCATTGTCTCTATCAATCGTATTTCAGACAAAAATTCGCAGAGCAACAGCATGTTGATCGCTCATATGATAAATGACAGCATAGAAAATAGATTTTTAAAACCGGTGATCGTTTCGGAGACGATGTCAAATGATTATAGTCTGAAGCAATATATGAAAAAAAGTGGTGGGAGTTCGCCGGAAGCAGTGGAGAAGGAAGTAGCTTCCTATCTGGACTCTATCCGAGCAGGATTCGGCTATCAGATGGTTTACGCTGTCTGTGATGCTTCAAAGGCGTACTATTCTTGTAATGGAATCAGTAAATTTGTTGATCCGGAAAACGATGAACATGATATCTGGTATCGGACATTTCTGGAAGAAGGAAAACACTATGATCTGGAAGTGGATACGGATGAAGCCAATCATTGGGAATTGTCTGTGTTTGTAAATACAGAGATCACAGATGAAAACGCTAATTTTCTCGGAGTATGCGGCATCGGTGTCGAGATGAAGGATCTGCAGCGTTTTTTGAAGCAGTATGAAGAAAAATATAATGTAAAAATAAATCTGATCGACAAAACGGGGCTCATACAAGTTGATTCGGATGCAGCGCGTATTGAACGGGATTATCTGGATCATTCTTATCTGCAAAACGTAGCGTCAGATGAATTCTATTATGTAGAAGGTGTCGAGAGCAGCCGCATGACAAAATATATGGAGGATCTGGACTGGTATCTTGTTGTCGAAGACTGCCATCCGGATAAGATCAATGTTCTGGAGCTTGTTACAGCAAGTATCATCATTTTTATGATCGGATTAATGATGATGGGAATTGTTTTTGCGGTCATCTTTATCCGTGAGCGCAAGGCATCCAAAGAGCTTGAAGAAAAAAAGAAAATTTCCATAACAGATGATATGACCGGTCTTTTCAATCGCCGTGCTTTTGAGGAGGATTGCGCGAAAATACTGGAAAGCGATGTTGTTTCGGAAATCACAATGATCATGATGGATGTAAACGAATTAAAGCACATCAATGATACATACGGTCATATGTCAGGCGATGAACTGATCATCGGAGCAGCAAAATGTATCCTTACATCGATGGGTGAGTACGGAAAGGTGTATCGGACCGGTGGAGATGAGTTTGTGGCATTGCTGGAATGTACGAAGGATCAGTTGAATGATATGATGCAGACCTTTGAGCATCTTACAGCGGGCTGGAAGGGAACACATCAATGCAGGCTTTCCATCTCAAAAGGTATCGTCGTGTGTAAAGAACATGGCGAGCTGACCTTTGACGAAATGAAAGAGCTGGCTGACCGTCTGATGTATGAAGATAAGGATGAATACTATAGGCGTACAGGTAAAGCGCGCAGAAAAATGTAGGACACAGCTCTTGCCTATTTCAGCAATTTCTGTCATGATAGATAGGAGAAAAGAGGAAAAACTATGTATTCATTTCAAACACGCGTCCGCTACAGCGAATGCAATACAAAAAATGAGGCAAGCCTGACAGCACTGCTGGACTATTTACAGGATTGTTGCACATTCCAGTCTGAGCAGCTTGGAGTCGGGGTGGAATATCTGAGCGAGCATCACGTGGCCTGGATCCTGAGCAGCTGGCAGGTGGATGTTCTCCACTATCCGAAGCTGGGTGAGCAACTGACGATCTATACGTGGCCTTATGATATCAAAGGCTTTTACGGTCTCCGCAATTTCAAGATTGAGGATGAAGCTGGAGAGATCATTTTAAAAGCGAATTCTATCTGGGTATTTATTGACACACAGACCGGAAAACCGGCGCGCCCGCTCCCGGAGATGCTGGAGAAATATCCTTCGGAGCCAAAGCTTGACATGGAGTACCTTGGACGCAAGCTTCCGGTGCTTCCGGAGGGGGAGAAAAAGCTGTCTATACGAGTGCCGCATTATTTTATCGACACGAACCACCACATGAACAATGCAAAGTATATTTTGATGGGTGAGGAGTTTTTACCGGAAGGTTTTGAGGTACACCGGATCTGGGCAGAATATAAAAAAGCAGCCGTGCTGGGTGATGTGATCTGCCCCTCTGTGGCAGTGGAACCGTCGCGCGTTAGCGTGAAGCTGTGTGACGAGAGCGGCGAGGCATACGCGAATCTTATATTTGAATAAAGTGCGAAGGGCCTAAAAACAGAAGTGATTATTTGAACAGCATTGGACGTGTTGCCATGAAAAAAGGAGAACAACATGAGATTAGGAGAATATCAGACACTGACGATCATAAAAAAAGTGGAGTTTGGTGTCTATCTGGCAGAGAGCCGTGAGGCAGAGGAGAAGGTGCTTTTGCCGAAAGCGCAAGTGCCGCAGAATGCAACGATCGGAGATCACCTTGAGGTTTTCTTATACCGCGATTCCAAGGATCGGATGATCGCTACCACGGCAAAGCCGAAGCTGACCCTCGGCGGGCTGGCGGTTCTTTCCGTTTCGCAGGTGGGAAAGATCGGAGCGTTTCTTGACTGGGGGCTGGAAAAGGATCTGTTTCTTCCATATAAAGAGATGAATGGAAAGGTGCGTGAGGGCGATGAGGTGCTTGTCACTCTTTACATCGATAAGAGCGGCAGACTGTGTGCCAGTATGAAGCATCTGTATGACAAGCTTTCCACAAATGCGCCTTATGAGAAGGGCGAGACGGTCAGCGGAAGAGTCTACGAATTCGGTCATGATTTTGGCACGTTTGTAGCGGTGGACGATCAATATTCTGCCATGATCCCCCGCAGTGAGGATACTTCAGACTTAAAGATCGGGGATATCATCGAGGCGCGCGTGACCGGGATCAAGGAGGATGGAAAACTGGATATTACCCGGCGTGCAAACAAGGAAGAACAGATGGATGCAGATGCAAAAAAGGTACTGCAGGTCATCGAGGAATATGCCGGTGTACTGCCGTTTAATGACAAAGCTTCGCCGGAGATCATCATGCGCGAGATGCAGATGAGCAAGGCTGCCTTCAAGCGCGCAGTGGGACGCCTATACAAGGAGCGAAAGATTGAGATCACGGAGAAGAGTATCCGGTTATTATAGCACAAAAAAAGCTGCAGCTTTTGCTACAGCTTTTTTGTTAGCCGGTTACGCGTAATAATCGATGTTTCCACCGACATTGGGATTTACGGATAATTCCATCGCACGGATGAGGCTCTGACCGCTTGCCTCGGATAAAGCAAGCTGCTTGCTCAGCATTGCAACGCCTACATCGGTTGGCTGGCTGTATCCGTTTACCTTTACGGAACCCTGTTCCATCTGATATAATGCAGTAGAAGCAAGTGCGCCGATTTCCATAGAATCCCACCTTTCTTTTGCGCAAAGCGTATCATAGGTTAGATAATTATAACATAAAATATGGAAATTTGCAAATGCTGATAGAACGAAGTGACGAAGTGATGAATGTTAATCTTGTTGTGAAATAAAAGGAGGTAGCAGCTATGTTAGATATGGTGATCATAGGAAGTGGTCCTGCGGGACTTTCGGCAGCGATCTATGCGATGCGTGCCGGTCTTCAGACGCTTGTGATCGAAAAGCAGCCCATGAGCGGCGGACAGGTGTTGAATACCGTGGATGTGGATAACTACCCGGGACTTCCCGGGATCGGTGGATTTGAACTGGGAATGAATTTCAGAAAGCATGCCGAAACGATGGGGGCCCGGTTCGTTACGGAAGAGGTGACTGCCATCGAGTCACCGGAAGGAAAAGAAAAGGTGGTTGTCACGAATAAGGAAAGCTATCCGTGCCGCACGATCGTGCTTGCAATGGGGGCGACCCACCGGATGCTTGGCGTACCGGGAGAGGAGGCGCTTCGCGGCATGGGTGTTTCTTACTGTGCGACCTGTGACGGCGCATTTTTCCGCGGAAAGACAGTGGCTGTGATCGGAGGCGGTGACGTAGCGCTGGAGGATGCACTGTTTCTTGCGCGGGGTTGCGAGAAGGTTTATCTGATCCACCGTCGGGATGCGCTTCGCGGAGCCCGTTTGCTGCAGCAAAAAGTATTTGATACGCCCAACATTGAGCTCGTGTGGGATACAGTCGCAGAGGCCGTTGAGGGTGAGGGAACGGTACAAATGTTACAGATTCGTAACAATAAGACGGGTGAAACAAAAGGCCTTCCTTTACAGGGTGTTTTCGTAGCCGTAGGCATTACGCCAAACACGGAGATCGTGCGTGGTCTGGTGGACTGTGACGAAGCCGGATACATCCGTGCGGACGAGACGTGTAAAACGAGTATTCCCGGTATTTTTGCGGCCGGAGACCTCCGGACCAAGCCTCTCAGACAGATCGTGACGGCGGCAGCGGACGGTGCGAATGCAATTACGGCTGCAGAGAACTATATTTATACATTCTGACAGAATCTGCCAACATCTTGTGGTTGACATAGTTTACGAACCTTGTTATAATGGCAGTGTAACAAATGTAATAAATTTGTAACAAATAAAAACAAAGTCGCAAAAAACCACATGTTGGAGGGTATTATGAACTATAAAGCATTGCGCATGACGACCTGTTGCCTTGCAAGTGCATTCACACTGGCAGCAAGTCCGGTCATTGCAGGAGCAACACCCGTTGCAGGTGCTTCAGAGATTACAAATGTCAATGTGACATCGGAGCTGACTTCCTCATCTCCCACATCAGGCATCATGCTTGCATTGTCACAGTATCTTGCAGATCAAACGATCACGGTCAAGAATGTTGCAAAGCAGATAACGGAAACACAGACAGTTACTGCTACAGAGGCTCGTACCGTAACCGAAGAGGTGCAGGAGACGGAGCAGACAGAAGATAAAACAGAGACAGAGACCACGACCAAAAAGAAAAAGGTCATGATCGTTGCACAGGTTGACGGATACGTGAATGTCCGTGCACATGCGGATGAGAACAGTAAGGTATTAGGAAAGCTGTATGATGATTCGGTTGGAACCGTCATCAAGGAGAAGGATGGCTGGTACAAGATCAAATCCGGCAGTGTGACCGGGTTTGTCAAGGCTGATTATGTAGAGGTTGCTACGAAAGAACTTTTAAAGAAGGTTGGCACGAAAATTGCCACCGTAGATACAGAGACGCTTCGTGTTCGTAAGAAAGCGGATGCAGATGCAAAGGTGATCGAGCTTGTTCCTGGCGGAGAGGAGCTGACGGTTGTCAGCTTAGCCAAAAAGGATGAAGGCTGGGTAAAGGTATCTGTAGAGGGTGGCGAAGGTTATGTATCGGCTGATTATGTAACATTATCTACGGAATATACTTATGCGGAATCCAAGGAAGAGGAAGCAGCAAGACTTGCAGAGGAAGAAGCAGACCGCAGAGCCGCTGAGGCAGCAGCTGCAGCAGCTGCACAGCAGTCTTCTTCAAACAACTCCTCAAGCAGTTCCTCCAGCAGCTCCAGCAGAAGTTCTTCATCAAGCAGCAGCTCATCCAGCAGCTCTTCATCAAGTGACCGCAGCTACAGCGCTCCGTCCGGTTCCAATGGACAAGCAGTTGCAAATTATGCATGCCAGTTTGTTGGCAACCCTTACGTGTATGGTGGAAGCAGCCTGACAAACGGTACAGATTGTTCCGGATTTGTTATGTCAGTATATGCTGCATTTGGTGTATCACTTCCTCATTCCTCCAGCGCACAGCGCAGTGCAGGATACGGAGTCAGCATTGATGACATCCAGCCGGGCGATATCGTATGCTACAGCGGACATGTTGGAATCTATGTTGGAAACAACACGATCGTACATGCCAGCTCACCGTCTACCGGAATCAAGTATACATCACCGATCACTTACCGTACGGTACTTGCGGTTCGCAGAATTTTCTAAATGGAATCATAATGAATCTAAAAAAGAGTTTGCAGTCATTGCAAACTCTTTTTTGACGTCAGATTTAAAATAACAATACTTCGCCGTCCAGGATGGCATATTCCACCGGGTCGCCGGGCTCCATCTTTGCCTGGCCGCTGGTTCCCTGGGTGATATCATTTTGCAGCGCGGCGAGTTGTTCGGAGGGAACCATCGTGTGAATGCACACGCCCTCGGTGTATTCCGTATCCAGGGTAGTGATATTTGCGCTGGCCAGAATATACTGGATCTTTCCAAGACCGGTGTAGTCTGTGGAGATGGTCAGCTTGCAGCCCTTGTGCCGTTCGATGATGACGGAATTTTTCAGCCCCTCCTGTACGGATTTCTGATAGGCCCGGACCAGACCGCCGGTGCCAAGTAATGTTCCGCCGAAATAGCGGGTCACGACAACGGCAACGTTATGGATATCCTCCCGCAGCAGTACGTCTAACATCGGACGCCCGGCAGTTCCGGAAGGTTCGCCGTCATCGTTGCAGCGGGTGTTTTCGTGCTTTTCGCCGATGGTGAAGGCGGTGCAGTTGTGTCTGGCATCCCAGTATTCTTTTTTCTTTTTGTTGAAGAAGGCAACCGCTTCCTCCTCGGAGGTTACCGGCTCGATCGACGCGATAAAACGTGATTTTTTTTCTTCTATTTCCCCGATACCGCCCTGATAGACGGTTTTGTATCCTGTCTCACTCATGCCCCGATTATACCATTTTAGCCGAAAGTTTACAATATCAGAATAAAATGATATAATCATTCTTATCTATAGGCAAAAACAGGAGGCAAACTATGAACTATGGAAAAGAGGGAGCGAAAAAGCAGTCGAAAAAGATCGCTGCAAAGACTCCCAAGGTTTTACGAAAGTTCAAAGTGGTATGTTATAAACTAATGCTTGTCGCTGCTTTTGTGTTTGTCGTGGGGGTTGCATTTACCGGATTTGGTGTGTATAAGGGGATCATTGATTCCTCGCCTACGATCGAAGCGATGGATGTCACTCCTACCGGTTATTTATCCACGGTACTTGACACGGAGGGCAATACAACGGCAACACTGGTGGCCTCGGGGGCAAACCGCGTGTATGTGACGATCGATGAGATCCCGGAGGATCTGCAGCACGCGTTTGTGGCGATCGAGGACGAGCGTTTTTATGAGCACAACGGCATTGATGTGAAGGGTATCATCCGTGCAGGTGTGAAAGGTATTCTTTCCGGCGGACATTTTTCGCAGGGAGCTTCCACTATCACACAGCAGCTGCTCAAGAATAACGTGTTTACCACATGGACGACGGATAAGGGCTTTGCCAAGGTGGTGCGGAAGCTGCAGGAGCAGTATCTGGCGGTGGAGCTGGAAAAAAAGGTAAACAATAAGGACTGGATCCTTGAGAACTACCTGAACACGGTCAACCTGGGTCAGAATTCCCTTGGTGTGCAGGCCGCAGCAATGCGTTATTTCAATAAGGATGTCTCAGAGCTGACGCTGTCCGAGTGCGCAGTCATTGCCGGTATTACAAAGAGTCCGGAAGGCTTAAATCCCATCAGCCATCCGGATCGGAATGCCGAGCGGCGCGAGGAAGTGCTTGAGAAAATGGAGAAACAGGGATACATTACTGCAGAGGAAAAAGAGAAAGCACTGGCGGACAAGGTGTACAAGCGCATCAAGAAGGTCAACATTAAAAAGACCGAAGAGAGCAGCCAGATCAATTCCTACTTTGTGGACGAGGTGACCAATCAGGTATTGGAGGATCTGCAGACGGTGCTGGGCTATACGAAAGCGGAAGCATACAAGGCGCTTTATAACAGCGGGCTGACGATCTTCTCCACGCAGGATCCGAAGATCCAGGCGATCTGTGACGAGGAGGTCAATAACCCGGATAATTATCCGACGCAGCCGCAGGTTTCTTTCAATTATCGTCTGAGCGTACAAAAGACGGATGGAAGCATCGCAAACTATGATGAGCACACGATGCTTGCCTATTATCAGGCTGCAAATAGCAGCTATGACATCAATTTCCCTACGGAAGAAGATGCGTGGGCTGCCATCGAAGCATACAAGGCTGAGATCATGGAGCCTGGAGACACGATCCCCGAAGGCGGAGAATATATTCACTATACGCTTCAGCCGCAGGCGGCACTCACGATCATCGATCAGCAGACCGGCGAGGTGAAGGCGATCGTTGGAGGCCGCGGTGATAAGGTGGCAAACCGTACCTTAAACCGTGCAACGGATTCTACCCGTCAGCCGGGATCTACCTTCAAGGTACTGGCAGCGTATGCGCCTGCATTGGACGGCGCCGGCATGACACTGGCAACTGTGGAGGACGATGCGCCCTTTGCGTATGCGAACGGAACCTCGCTGAAAAACTATGACAACCATTACCGCGGATTTACGAATTTCCGCACGGCGATCACCTATTCCATCAACGTGGTGACTGTCAAGTGTCTGACTGATATCGGTGTGGATAACGGATATTCTTACCTGCAGGATTTTGGTTTTACAACGCTTACGGACAGTGACCGTGTACAGTCGCTGGCGCTGGGCGGTGTGACAAACGGTGTGACAAACCTGGAGCTTACGGCAGCGTATGCGTCCATTGCAAACGGGGGAACCTACACGAAGCCGCGGTTTTACACAAAGATCTTAGATCATGACGGAAACGTTCTGATCGATAACACACCTCAGACAAAGAGCGTGCTGAAGGAGACAACCGCCTGGCTTTTGACGGATGCCATGAAGGACGTGATCACCACCGGAACCGGAAAACTGTGTAATTTCAGCGGAATGACACTGGCAGGAAAAAGTGGTACGACAACCAAGAACAGAGATGCGCTGTTTGCAGGCTATTCACCTTACTATACATGTGTGGTATGGGGCGGCTTCGACGATAATACGCCGCAGTCAAGCGGAACCACCAGTTACCCGAAATTAATCTGGAAGGCTGTGATGCAGCGGATGCATGAGGGACTGGAAAACAAGGATTTTGAGAGACCGGAGGGCATTGTGCAATGCCAGGTATGTAAAAAATCCGGAAAGCTTGCAAAGGCCGGCTTGTGTGACCATGATCCGCGTGGTTCACAGATCATGACAGAGTATTTTGCATCCGGAACAGAGCCGACGGAATATTGTGATACCCATGTTGCAGTAACGATCTGTGAGGAATCCGGAAAACCGGCGGGACCGTACTGCCCGGAGGAACAGTTGAAAACATCTGCATACATCAGCGGTGGTTCATCAGGAACAGATGACGCGCCGTATCTGCTGCCTTCGAACCTGAGCACGGATATATGTCCGATCCACACAACAAATGATGTGGAGCCGGTTGACATTACCGGAGATACCGGAAACAGGGAGCCGGATCCGATAGAGGAAGATCCCGGGGACGAGGTGGACGAGCCTTCGGATTCCCACACCGGATTAGAGGATGAGGATCAGACGATGATCTATCCGGACGAGATTTCTGAATAAAAGAAAAATTTGAGCCATCCCCACGGAATACCGTATCGGATGGCTCATTTTTAACAGTACATGCAATTATGAAAATGCTACTGGTTCGGGTTGCTCTTCTTTGTGGGGATAAAGAAATCCGGGTGCTCGCCCAGCCAGGTTGTCTGCGGCATGCAGCTTAACATCCAAAGATCATCCTCGGATAACTCGAAGTCAAATACGTTTGCGTTGGCAACCATGTGATCGTAGGAAGACGCTTTCGGGATAGGAAGGATGCCCTTCTGCACCAGGAAACGCAGGCAGATCTGAGCGATGGAGCGATCATATTTCTTTGCAAGCTTAGAAAGGATCGCATTACCGGCAAGTGCATTCTCGTTGCCTCTGCCAAGAGGGCTCCACGCCATCGGAACAACGTCATTGGCCTGACAGAATGCAACAGCTGCTTCCTGAGAATAACCGGGGTGGAGCTCTAACTGGTCAACCACCGGCTTGATCCGGCAGTTGTCAAGAATATTCTTTAAGTGGTGCGGAAGGAAATTACTGCAGCCAAGGGCTCTTACCTTGCCTTCATCCACCAGCTCTTCCAGTGCACGCCAGGTTTCCAGATCCAGCTCCTTCCAGTTTTCATCTTCCACACCGGTCTGGCGGGGCCAATGGATCATGTACAGATCCACATAGTCCATCTGCAAACGTTCCAGAGATGCTTCCAATGCCTTCTTTGCATTGTCATAGCCCATCTCGTCGATCCACAGTTTGGTTTCGATGATAAATTCGCTTCGGGGAAGACCGCTTTCCTTAATGGCAGCGCCCAACGCACGCTCTGTCTCATAAAGTGACGCTGCATCAAAGAAACGATAGCCGGCGCGGATCGCGTCTAAGATAACGGCTTTTCCGTCGCCGTCGATGGTCTGATAGGTACCAAAGCCGATGCACGGCAGTTTCATACCATTATTTAATGTGTAACAATCCTGAATTGATCTCATTTGTTTGTACCTCCGATAGAAACGATTGATTACTGCACGATAATTTGACAGCAAGGTAGTTCTCCTTTCAGTTTAAGTTTTGCGGCGGACAATTGCAAGGAAAAAATCAGGTGGTTGCTTTGAAATAAATATAAATTTTTTAAAATTTGTTGTTGACAAATGTCTATTGAGTAGTTATAATTATCTTTGTTGTGAAGAGCTATCGCCAAATGGTAAGGCAACGGACTCTGACTCCGTCATTTCCAGGTTCGAGCCCTGGT
>JAQYOU010000078.1 GCA_028727105.1 bacterium | reverse complement strand
GATCTGTCGTTTCCTTCGGCGGCTCCATGTCCTTATCAGAGTGCGGTGTGATGGATATGCTGAAAAACCGCAGTGACATCCGCCTCATCGATCGCAGCAAGGCACAAACTCCCGAAGAGACCAGGCAGATGTACCGGGATTCCTTCAGCGCAGATGTCTATTTCATGAGTACCAACGCCATCACATTAGACGGCGAGCTGGTCAACATCGACGGCAACGGCAACCGAGTGGCAGCTCTGATCTATGGACCGGACAAGGTGGTCATCATCGCCGGTATGAACAAGCTGGTGTCCACTGTAGAGGACGGCATCAACCGGGTCAGCGATATCGCCGCTCCCGCAAACGGTGTCCGCTTGAACAAACAGACTCCCTGTGCAACCACCGGACACTGTCATGACTGTCTCTCTCCGGACTGCATGTGCAGTCATACGGTCATCACCCGCAGGTGCTATACCCCGGATCGCATTCATGTCATTCTGGTAGGTGAAACACTGGGCTATTGATCCATTTACGATCCATACGAAACAAAGAAGCAGCCTGATAGGGCTGCTTCTCTTCATCATAAGAATATCATCGTCTTCAGCATTTCTTTGATTGTTTTGTCTACGTTGCTAAAACTTCCATCCTCCAATGCCTGGCCTGAAAATGCGAACAAATAATTTGCTTTGGAAAAGATGTAGATCACCCGATCCTCGTTGTACTCTTCTCCGCCTTTTTTGGCAGAAATACGTACAGATGCACGAAGTGCCTTACCGTCCAAAACCTTATACGAAGACTTCTTCATCTTTTTCAGCTTTACATCACTATAACCCTCCTTTTCAAGCAGAGCCTTGGCTGATTCTTCCGTGAATTCCTTCGCAAATTGCTCCTCAATAAAATCATAGGTCATGGTCTGCGGCGCAGTATAAATAATGTTCAGCTTTAGGATCTCCGAAGCTTCAGAATTCTTTGCGGTCCAGATATATGTCCCAATTTCCTTCGAACCCTTTGTGAGCGGTTCCTCAGAAATCTTTGTACTCAGCTCCTTCGAATAGCAGATATTCACAGGACCCAGCTTCTTATTCTCCATCTCATCATCATCAACCGGATGCTCCACCGTGAAGGTACACGTATAATTCTTTTTCTTATAGACGGCTGTAATGGTCGCTGTACCGGATGCAACTCCCTTTACCTTGCCCTTTTCATTCACCTCCGCCACCTTTTTGTTACTGGACTTCCATTTCACCGTGCCCTTGGCATTATTTAATTTCAGCCGATAGGTCTCGCCTACCTGAATCGTCTGATTGGTTGCATTCAATGATACCTTTGCAGCTGCCAGAGCAGTTGTAGGCTGTGTAAAACCTGTCAAAACAGAGATTGCCAGCAATACTGCCAATACCGCACATAGATTGAATCTTCTTCGTTGCATCGTATCCCTCCTTTGCCAAAACAGCGATCAGCATCCTAAATGTTCTTTGATATTTGTAAGCACCTTCTCGGTAAGCAATTCATAGGCCTGCGCCGTACAGCCTGCGGATGCCTGCTCACACACGATATGCGGATCATTCACAAGTGATGCATCCCCGATGGCACCGGCTGTATCACAGATAAACCAGTTATTTCCCTCTGACAGCCATTTTTTCAGAGCATCCACCTCATGAGACGGTCCGATAGATGTGTTAAACAAAATCTTTCCGCTCCCCAGCTGCTCAAATTCTTTTTCACCCAGCAGGATCACATTTTTATTCAGGCAGGTAAATACCACGTCACAGTGTGCCAAAAGCTCCGGCAGATCGCGATAGCTTAGCCCTACTGCCTCTTTTTCCGGCTTTCTGGAACGACTGTAGTAGCTGACCTCCGCACCCATGAACTGCAGTGCCTCCGCGATCATTGTACCGGACACACCAAGTCCGATGATTCCCGTCTTTAACCGGGTGATCTCCTGGGGCTGTTCCTTCCACATGGGACGGTCATAGCCGTGCAGAAAACGCACCAGCTCACAGAGCACAAACTCCACAACACCACGGTCACCATAATCCCGGATTCCCCGGACATCAATGCCATGCTCTCTTGCATAGGCAATGTCCACATTGGCACTGGCCTCAGAATACAGGCTGCAGCACATGCCCACATATTTCACGTTCGGACACTGCGCCAGCGTCTCTCCGGTAATACGGGACGTATAGCAGACGAGTACCGCATCTGCATCTCCGATCCGTCGCACGATCTCGGCATCATCCGCCGGAATATCGTCGTAGAGCACAACCTCCTTTGCATAATCTTTTAGTTCTTCCACTCCTGCATCTACCAGATGCACCGGCTCGATCGCCACTAATTTCTCAAACACCTTTTTCCTCCCGATTTTCTTTCTTCAAATTCACAGATACTGTTATAAGCAGCTATCTCATTTCTAAAACATGATCGGCGATGACAGGTTCTGAAGCAGAGCTACCACACTCCACCCTGCGATCGCACTGGTGGAAGAATAAATATCCACAACTGCCTTCACCCCATCGATCTCAGCAGTGATGCGATGGTCATCGCCCACGAAGCCCGGAACACTGGTGATCTGCACGTGCTCCGCATCCGGTCCTACACTCGCCAGTGATGCCGCCACAGCCACATTAACCTTTGTTGGAAGAAGGGCGATCGCCTCCTTCGCGGTTCCTTCAAACACTTGGGTTTCTTCGGTATCTGTCATCAGATGATCCTCAAAAAGCGGCGTATTCTGTAAGGATGCCGGTCCTTTATGGGTTTCAAAGGTCACCTTTGCCTGATCCATCAAAGACACGGTACGAAGCACGTCGAAGCCGCCGATGGCGCCGGAAGCGATATGTACCTTTGTTCCATGCTCCTTTGCTGTCTGCGCCACACGCTCGTAGAACTCATGATCTGCAAATGCACCGATCGATAATACCGCCATGCCTGCTCCGGAAGATAGGATCTGCTCCGCATAAGCCTTCACTGCTGCTACGGATGCTGCCTCTGCGACAATGTCCGGCTTCTGTGCCAAAAGTTCTTCTATGGAAAAGCACGCCTTGCAATCTGCCTTTGCTGCCAGAGCGTTCGTCTTCGCTTCACTCCGTCCAAGAATACCTACGAATTCATAATCCGGAAGCATTCCTTTTTGCGCTGCTTCCACAATCAATCCTGCTAAAAATCCGTTTCCCAAAATTGCCAATCGCATATTCCAAATCCCCCTGAGAATCTTTTCATTTGTTTCTATCATCTTATCATCACTGGTGATATTTTTCAAATAAAAAAAAGAATGCGCTTTGCGCATTCTTCACTCACGAGAGGTGCCGTCAGGCATCCCTTATCCCAGATGCCTGAACAACGGTATCACAACTCAAATCCAATACCGATACTTCCTTCTTTCACGATCACACCGGAGGCATATCTTGCCGCATCCTCCAGTGCTTTTTTGATTCGTTCCGTTTCCCTGCGTTCAGGCTCTGCAAGGTAACTGGTCAAAAATGCAGCGATATAGGAATCTCCCGCTCCCAGCGCATCTACGACACGCGCCACCGGAAATGTCTCCTGCTCATACCAGTCATTTCCATCGTACGCAATGATTGATTCGGCACCTCGTGTGCCAACCGCAATCCTGCATCCGCTTTCTACTGCCAGCTTCAATGTATCTCTGATCTCCGGTACCGTCAGATGACTGCAGGAAAAGAATCCATATTTGATATAGGGGGAAATACTGCCAATCTCTTCTTCTGAATAAATAGCATGAAAATCATAACAGATGTCTACCCCATTCCGATGCAGCAGCTTCAGCTTATCCAGACTCACCGTAGAACATCTTCCGGCGCTTGCCACCTGAAAACTTTTCACATATGCCAATTCTTCTTCCGTAAACTGAATCGGATGCAGATCCGTTACACCCTCTTTATTCCAATCGAGGAAGATCCGGTCTCCATCCTCCTTTAATTCCACCAGACTGTATCCGCTGGATCCAATCTCATGACGGCAGTGTGAGATATCCACACCGCACGTTTTTAACGTATCCTCCAGAATCGGTCCGTAAAGATCATTTCCGAATACACCGAGGAATCCGGCTCTTGCCCCTAAAATTTTTGCATTACAGGCAACATTATACTCATTGCCTCCGGGAAACATGCGATTCCTGTTCACATAGATATCCATGGTTGCAACGCCGATTCCCAAAATCCCACTCTTTTGCATATTTCTATTTTCACTCACTTCTTAAGCCCTCGCACATGCCTGTTTTGCTTCGCAAAAAACCACGATCTACCTATCATTTTTTACTCCCAGAAGTTTACCGGCTCATAATCCTGCAGTTTCGCCAGAAATCCTTTTTCCATCAGCTGCTGCTGAATCAGGTCAAGCAGTTTTTCTGTAGGTGCCGATACGGTGTGGTAATGATAATTTGAGGTGACATTTTTTAAAAGCCCTGACTTTCCGGTAGCCAGATCCTGAAGAAACGCTTCAATATCTTTTCTGCACCGAATCTGAAGATCTGCCCTTACGATTCCATATACTTTGTGGTAGATAAAAACATCCTCCACCACTCCACCGTAATCAACGATCAGACTCAATTCTTCTTCTACCTGCTCATCCGTGTGCATCACCTTAAACACTCTGCGAGCCTTATCCTGTTTCAAAAGAGAATAGCCCAGATTCGTAGAATTAATATTATTATCCTGTGCACGCAACAGAGCCATATCCTGCACGATCACCTGTCTGCTGACCTGAAGTGCATCTGCCAGTGCTCTTCCTGATATTGGTGTCTCGCTCTCTGAAAGCATCTGTATGATCTTTTTCCTTCGTTCGTTTCCTTTCATTGCAACATCAGCCTTTCATATAATTGTGTCATATATGGTTTCTGCAATTTTGCTTCTTCCAATACCTCATCCTGACGGAATACTTCATCGGCATTTCCATCCGCCAGGATCCTGCCATGGGCCATAACGATCACCCGCTCAAAATATTCCGCAACGAAATCCATATCGTGAAGGATCGCAATGACCAGCTTTCCTTTTTGGGATAATTCGCGGATCATCTTCCCGATCCGCTTTTTTCCCTCATAATCCTGCGCAATGATTGGTTCATCCAGAATGATCACATCCGTATCCATGGCAAGAACCGAAGCGATCGCTACCATCTTGCGTTCGCTCATCTCCAGATCATAAGGATTTTCCTCCTCTTTTCCCTGAAGTCCCATCAACTCCAGCGCCTTTTTTGCCGTTTCTCTGGCCCGGTTCTCATCCATTCCGATATTCAGCGGTCCGAACATCACTTCATCCAGCACATGATATTTAAAGATCTGATCGTCCGGATTCTGAAACACATATCCAATATCAGAGGCCAGCATCGCTACCGTCTTGCCGGATATATCCCGATCTCTGAAATATATTTCTCCGGAAACCGGCTTTAAAAGTCCTTTCAGTAAACGAACCAGTGTGGTCTTTCCGGCTCCGTTCTGACCAATGATCGCAGTTGCACGATCATCCAGCTCCAAATTCAGACAGTCAAAAATTTCTGCCTCTTTCGTATAAGAAAATCCCAGATCCCTCACCTGGAATAAATTCCGTGATGCATCCTTTGCTATAGGCGTTGTGCCGCTTTCCGACGCATACGACTGCTGATGACCGGATCGATGATATGATGCAAGCTTTTCTTTCCAGTTTTTATCCGACTTGTATTCATCAAACACACGAAGAGTCGCAGTCAGTGTCGCCGGATACGTTCCATCCGGCTGTTTCCATCCCATCAGACGGCAGATTTTGGTAAAAGCCGGAGGCTGTACACCCATTTCCTCCAGATCATCTCTTGAGAAAATCCTTTCCGGAGTATCAAAATCCACCACTTTTCCTTCATGCATCAGGACCAGTCGGTCACAATAATCAGCCATTTTTTCAAGCTTCTGTTCGATCATGATGATCGTGATCCCGGACTTTGTAAGTTCATCCACGACACGGAACACTTCTTCTGTGCCCTGCGGATCCAGCTGGGAGGTAGGTTCATCCAGGATCATCACATCCGGCTGCATCACGAGAATCCCCGCAATCGCCACCCGCTGCATCTGACCACCGGACAGATCAAAGGGATTGCGGTCACGATATTGCCAGATATCCAACTGCTTCAGCACCCGTTCCACGCGGGTTTTCATTTCTTCCCTCTCCACACCCATGTTCTGAAGTCCGAATGCTACTTCCCCATATACCGTATCCTTTGCACCGGAAAGCTGATTAAAGGGATTCTGAAAAACCAGTCCCACATGCTCACACATCTCACCGACCGGGACAGACTCCGCACAAAGGCCGTCTACCAATACACTCCCACCATATGCCCCATTGTAAAACTGCGGAACCAACCCGATGATTGCCTGGCTGAGTGTGCTTTTTCCGGCACCATTTTTCCCAATGATACCAATAAACTCACCTTTTTCGATGGATAAGGATATATCATCCAAAACCAGACGATCCGTACCCGGATATTTATATTTCAGATGTTCAATTGAAATTATCGGCATGACAGAATCCTCCAGACTACAGTTGCCAGGATCAGCACGATCAAAATCACCCGGATCACCCGGTCTTCCTTATGCTTTGGCCGGTCAGATAACCATGTTTTCTTCTGTTTCCGGCCAAATCCTCTGACCTCCAAGGCAATGGAGCGCTCTCTCGTATTTGTCAGCGCACTCATGACGACCGGAGAGATCAACGGTAAAAATGCTTTCATCCGAACCATCAGATTTCCCTCAGTCTCCATACCTCTGCTGCGCTGGGCGTCCATAATGGTGTCCTTTGTCGCCATCATCTGCGGAAGGATCTGAAATACGGAGTTGATAATATATCCAAACTTTGGAGAAAAACCGCTTTTTTCCAGTTCATCCACCAGTTCCTGCGGCGAAGTAGTCAGGATAAATACCGCAAAGGACAACAGCATATTTAAAATATTACATCCGATCCTTGTGGCATATAAAACGCCTTCCTTGTAAAATCGAAGAAGCCCAACCGAAAACAGCACCTGCTGATTCTGGTGATTGAATAACCCCTGGATCAAAAAGATCACGATGATCACAGTGAAGGAAAATCCGATCAACGGAAGGGTCTGCCGCAGTGTTTTCGCGCTGATCAGTAAGCAGAGACTGCAGCCGATCAGAAAAGGGAAAAGCCATAGCTTTCCCCCGATCAGGGGAATTCCTATGGCTGTTAAAATATACAATAATTTCGTATACGGATGCAGACGGTTTAACCAGGAACCGCGATCAACATATAAACTAATACTCTTCATCAATCTAATCTCTCTATTTTTGCATTTGCATCATACAATGCGGTCAGCTTCTTCGGAAGACCCTTCAGGATCAGATATACAATGATCAACGTAAGCAGCTTGTCCGGAACGTCAACAACCAGCTCATCCAAAAGAGATCCGATCGCTACAGGCATACCGGCTGCCTGCGTCGCTGCAAACAATGCATCGCCCCAGAAATTTCCGGTAGTGCCGCCCCAGAACAGAATGTTAAGGGGTGTGGAGATAACGACTGCCGCAATTCCGCCGCCACAGGCACAGACAAGCGCTTTCGGGAATGAGGTCATAAAACCGAGCCTTGCCAGAATACCAACGACAAAACCAATACCAAGACTGGTAAGTGCATAGATCAGTGTGATGTTATCTCCGGTGGTCAGACCATAGATCAGATTATTGGCAGCACCGCAGATGGCTCCGATGATCGGTCCTCCAAGGCACGCTCCAATGCAGGTTCCGATGGAATCCAGCCACAAAGGAAGCTTTAAAAGTGATGCAAATAGTTTCCCGAGATAATTGATTCCGATACATGCCGGAATCAATACAATCGTTGCCGTGTTCAGTTTTGTTTTAAAGATCGTTTTCATAATAACTCCTTTTGTATGTAGCTTATTGTTTTGTAATCATCTTCTCCTGCAGATACGCTGCCGTGGTCATCAATCGGACATGAACCGGCTCCATTCCGGATAGGATCAGTTCCACCGCAGCCTGCGTGTCTGTACTGACTCCGGATACCGCATCCGTCAGATAAACAACCGGAATCCCTTCGTCGATCAGCGCCATTACTGTTGACAGCACACAGCATTCCGCCACCACTCCCGTAATCACCACACGTTCTGCCTGCGCTGCCGCCTGCTGTACTTCCGGGATCGTCAGAGAAGAATAGGTCGATTTCGAATATAACGGATACTTTTTCAACTCGTCAGCAAACCAGGGCAGCATCGCATTCGCGAAAGCGTCCTCATTTACATCCGCATTTACCCGATCATATTCCTGCCATGCTCCCCGCGGCTCAACAGGAGCCAAAAAACGTGTAAAGATCACATCAAGATCCGGCTTTTCACGAATGATCCTTTGAATGTTGACCGCCGCATCCTCGGTGGCATGGCAACACCATTTTCCATTCGATGCATAGACATTCTGCATATCGATCACCAACATCAAATCCTTTGCCATAACCAATCCTAATCCTTACACATTTTCCTTTACAAGTGACATGACACCCGACATTGCATCTCAGTATACACTTCATCTGCGTTTCTGTCAATGATATTTCACCTTTTAGACAGCAAAAAAGGCATCCGATCACTCGGATGCCTTAGCAGCGCTACCAGGGCTCGAACCTGGAAATGACGGAGTCAGAGTCCGTTGCCTTA
>JAQYOU010000077.1 GCA_028727105.1 bacterium | reverse complement strand
GACAGTGCTCATAAACTAACCCTCACACTTAATGCTTCCAACGCGACTTTTAGCGGAAGTGCTTACACCGGTGCATCTATTGCCACGGAGGGACAGAGTGCTTGGACAGCGGCGGGTCTTGCGATGCCGACGATTCAGTATGAAGGAGATACAGGCACTACTTATCCGATTTCTTCTGATGCACCGACAGCGGCAGGAAATTACAAAGCCGTGATTTCGGCAGAAGGGCAGAGGGCAGAAGCCGCATTCCTGATTACATCTGGTGGCAGTGGTTCTGGGGGTGATGACTCCGGTAGTGGTGGTCAATCTGGAGGAGGATCCGGAAGTGGAAGCGCTTCCGGCAGCGGCGGCTCAGGTAGTGGAAGCAGTTCCGGCGGCGGCTCCGGCGGTGGCAGTACACCGTCTGCCCCGAGTGAGCCGACGAATCCCACAGAGAACTTTTCGATTCCGGTAAAAAATGAGCAGACAGTCAAGGTGGAAGCCGAGATCAAGGAGGGAACAGCAAATGTTTCCGAGATTACAAACGAAACCATCGACAAGGTGGTAAACAACAAGGATTCCGAATCAAAGGTAGATACCATCACCATTGATCTCTCCGGTGCAAAGCAGGAGGTCACCGGCGTGACACTCAGTAAGGAATCAGTGAAGACCCTGGCAAAGACTACTGCCGAGGCAGATAACGGTATTGATACGGCGACGATCCGGCTCTCCAAGGCGACGGTCATTCTGGATAACAAGACACTGGAAACACTGGTAGAGCAGGCGAAGGGAAACGATATCAGACTTGTTGTGGAAGATAAGGATCGCAAGGAATTGAATACCGTCCAGCAGACGGCACTCAGTCAGCATCAGGTGGCAACGACCTTCGAGGCATATTTTACGAGTAACGGTCAGCGTATCCATAATTTTAACGGTGGAACGGCAGTTGTATCCATAGACTTCAAACCGGAGGCAGGAAAGGACACCAGCTATTATCATCTGGTATACGTGGCAGAAAACGGCGAGATGACCCGTTACAAGACAAAGTACGAAACTGGAAAGCTGATGTTTACGGCAACCCATTTCTCTGATTATGCGGTGATCTATGATACCGGTGAAAAAAACGAGACTTTGAAACCGGAAGAGGAGAAGGCCGACAGCGCTGATACAGATGCCAAGGACGACAGTTCCGACACAGATGCCAGGGTTGCCATGGATACGTCTTACAGCAAGTTGCGGCTGCGCGTCCCCACCAGCACAAGGACAACGAATGTGCTGAAGTGGACAAAGCAGACCGGAGCAGATGGCTATGTCATTTACGGAAACCTGTGTAATAGCAAAGGCAAGACCTACAAGCTGGTGAAACAGGTGACCATCAAGGATAACACGACAACCTCGTGGATCGACACAAAACTTGCAAGCGGCACCTATTACAAGTACTACATCAAGGCATATAAGCTGGTAGATGGCAAGAAAGTATGGATCGCCAAGTCCAAGGTGGTACATTCCACCACCACCGGCGGCAAATACGGCAACGCGAAGTCTGTCAAGGTAAATAAGACTTCTGTCTCTCTGGCAGTCGGAAAGACCTTTTCGATCAAGGCAGAGCAGGTACTCAAAGACAAGCCGATCGCAGGCCATCAAAATATCAAGTACGAGAGCGGCAACAGCAAGGTGGCATCTGTGACAAGCAAGGGTGTGATCAAAGCCAAAAAGAAAGGCACCTGTTACATTTATGTGTATGCACAGAACGGAATGTACAAGAGGATTAAAGTCACTGTACAGTGAGACAGAGATCAGAGTGACAGGGATCTTTGCTAAAGATCAGGATGGTAATTACGAATGAACATTACGAATTTGGAACTAACGCAGGCTACAATAGAGATATTTTGCGGATTTATCTGCCTCATGCTGGCAGTGATCATACTGATGAACGGACATGAAAGAAACAGCTGGAGGCTGCTCAAATGGATGTTCTTTTCAATTGCGCTGCTCTTTTTCTCAGAGGCGGCTGCATACATATACCGGGGAAATACAGATGAGTTTAGCCGGTTGATGACCGGAATCGCAAACTTTGTCGTCTTTTTTCTGAATCTGGTATTGATCCATCTTTTCATGAGTTATATGTATGAACTGCTAAAGGAAAAGGACGTGACACCGGGCAAATGGTATAGCCGGATCGTAAATGCCTGCATTGCATTGAGCCTGATCATTTTGATCACGAACCTGCTCACGAAATGGATGTACTATTTTGATGATGCAAACTATTATCACAGAAATACCGGTTGGTATGTATATACAATAATTAATGGCGTATGCATTCTGACCGCCGGCGTCATGTGTATTCGCTATCGCAGATCCGTGAAAAAAACAATGTTTGCGGCACTCCTTTTGTATGTGATTGAACCGTTGATCGCGATCGTTGTCCAGACGTTCATTTACGGGATATCGATCACGAATCTGGGAATTGCCATCGCATTGTCATTTATGCTTCTGGCATATCTGCTGGAGTGGAGTAAAACCAAGGAAACGAGACAACGAAGAGCCCTGGATATGGTTATCTTATTTGTGATCATGACGATCAGCATGAGTGCATCCATTTTTTCATGCATTTTATCTATTCAGAGGATTTCTTCCGAAAACTCGGAAAGTGACAGTATGATTCTGGCCCACATGGTCAGTGACAGTATCGAGCGCGAATTTATCAAACCGATCATTGTTGCGGAAACCATGTCAAACGATTACAGCCTAAAGCAATATATGAAACAGAGCAGTCGCATTTCGCCTGAGGCGGTAGAAGATAAAGTGGCTGTATTTCTGGATTCCATCAAAAGCGGCTTTGGTTATCAGATGGTGTTTGCAGTCTGTGACCAGTCAGGGGCGTACTATACCTATGACGGGATCAGCAAATATGTAGATCCGGAAAAAAATCAGCATGACATCTGGTACAGGATGTTTTTAGAGAGAGCGCAGGCTTACGATCTGGACGTGGATACGGACGAGGCAAATCAGTGGGCTTTGTCGGTTTTTGTGAATTATGAGATTCTTGACGAAAACGGAAATCTTCTGGGGGTGTGCGGCGTTGGCGTGGAGATGAAAGAGCTGCAAGAGCTTTTGAAAAGTATAGAGAACAAGTACAACCTGAAAATTAATCTGATCGATCAGGATGGGCTCATCCAGGTCGACTCTGATGCAGTGCGTATTGAGAAGGATTATCTGAAGGTCCCTGATCTGGATCAGGTTGGATCAGATGAATTCGTATATGAGGTCGGCGCCACATCCAGCCGCATGACAAAATATATGGAGGACTTGGATTGGTATCTGGTTGTAGAGGATCTGAATCCGGAAAAGATTAACGTGATCGAAATCACAGCTGCGAGTGTTATTATTTTTCTGATCGGACTTTTGATGATGGGAATCGTGTTTTTTGTGATCTCTATCCGTGAACGAAAGGCATCCAAAGAGTTGATCGAAAGAAAAAAAATCTCGTTGACCGACGATATGACCGGACTTCTCAATCGTCGTGCCTTTGAAGAGGACTGCGCAAAGCTTTGCACACAGGGAATGTTAGATGACACCATCATCCTGATGATGGATGTGAATGGATTAAAGACTGTCAATGATACGTGTGGGCATCTGGCGGGTGACGAGCTGATCATCGCAGCAGCAAAATGCATCCAGACAGCCGTAGGCACACTTGGAAAGGCATACCGGATCGGTGGTGATGAATTTGTGGTATTGCTTTTGTGTAAAGAGGAAAAGCACAGGGATGTGCTGAATACGCTGGAGCGGCTGGTTGAAAGTGCAAAATGCAGCTACCCGTGTGAACTGTCGATCTCTAAGGGTGTGGTTGTGTGCAAAGAGCACCCGGATCTTACCTTTGATGAGATGAAAGATCTGGCGGATAAACGTATGTATGCGGACAAGGAAGACTATTACAGGCGCAGTGGGAAGGAACGCCGAAAAATGTAGCTTTGCCTTTGAAGGGAAAAAGGTGCTGATCGGGTAGTATTACAATTTTAAACAGAACAGGAACAAAAACTTCGGTGGCAGATACTGCTATCCGAAGTTTTTTTTGCATTTTATAAAATTTTTTTTGAATATGTGTTCTTTCGGTGGCGTTTTGCAACGGTTCTGCAACACTTCGTTTGGTATGATAGTAGCAATAAGGACTTGTTCATCCGGGAAGGAGTAACATCTATGGTTTTTGTGATCACTGGTAATAATTCAGAAAGACTAAGAAAATGGTCAGAGCTTGTCTGTAAAACATATCCGGGTTGTGTGATCTATGAGTATATCGATCCGATGCTGTCGGCAAAGTATATCATTAACAATCAGGTAGATGTCGTACTTGCAGAGGAAAAAATGAGACCCGTGAACGGAGTGGTGCTGCGGAGGGTGTTAAATATGCATAAGCCGGATTTACCTGTGATCATCCTCCCGGAGCGTATGGATGAAGCAGATTCCGGGTGTTTTCAAGGAAAGGAGAACTTTTACATATGACAAAGAGGATCGCTAGACATAAGAAAAAAATAGTATCAGTAATGATCGTGCTGGCACTCTTGGCAGGCAGCCTGACCGTGAGTGCTGCGGAGACAGGAGAGATTAAATTATATTCTGCATGGCCGACAGAGCTGGATACAGGCGTGTATCATATCAGCAGCAATCTGAACTATTCCAGCGGACTTGTGATCAAAAAGGATGCAGATGTCACACTGATCATCGATCAGGGTGTTACAGTCACTGCAACTGGACGAAATGCAAAGTATGATCAGTGGGAATTGTTCGGAAAATCCTATGTGACAAAAAGCCCGGCGACAGCAGGTGTCACGGTACCTAAGGGCAGTACCTTGACTTTGAAAGGGGAAGGCACGCTGATCGCCAAAGGCGGAAATGGGTATGATGCTTCGGACGGTCTGAAGGGTTTCGGCGGCGGTTGGGCTTATGGCTGGCTGATCGGTAAGAATAAAGCATCCGTATGGAGCGGAGCCGGCGGATCAGGCGGTTCCGGTGCAGCGGCCGGCGGGGCAGGCATCGGGGGAACAGGCACGGACGGTGGAGACGGCGGAAATGGTGCCGGTGGAAAGGCAGATACCGTTGAGCCAAAGAGTGTCAGACCTGGTTATAACGGAAGTAGCGGATCTGACGGTGATAACGGTCAGACCATGGGCGAAGTCTATGTGTTAGACAATATTACCGTACAGGCAACGGCCGGAACATCAGGAAAAGCCGGAAAAGCGGGCGAAAGGAATCAGGGACACAGCAGTGATGTGGGAGAATATAACTACAACCTGCTGTACAGCAAAGCTGCACAGTTGTTTTGGACGAAAACGAAGATCTTCCTTGGCGTAGGTGCAGGAGGCACCGGCGGTGGCGGCGGTGCGGCCGGAGTGACAGCGAATATCGGAGGTTCCGGAGCCAGCGGCGGTGGTGGCGGCGGCGGAAGTGACGGAGCGTGGTATGTGGCATCGACCGGAACGGTTGTAAAAACCGGCTGGGAGGATTCTACCGGAAAGGACGGAAGCGCGTCAGGAGCCGGTGGAGCCGGCGGTATTGGTGGCCGTGCTGCCGAAAATGAAGTAGAACCTGCAGCCCAGGGCGGCGCTCAGGGAACAGGCGGAGACGGAGGAAAACTGTATCTGTCATCCACTGCGAAAGTAACGACACCGACAGGCGGAACAAATTCCGGCGATGGAAAGGCTGCAACAGTCGTACCGTTATGTCGGATCAATTTTAAGGTTCTGGTAGATGATAGAGAAGGAGATGCGTATGCGACCGGACGGAAGATCACGGTCAGAGACAGTGAAAGCCGCCCGACAGAGATGATGGAAAAGGATGGCATCTACTACGGATATGTTCCGAAAGGAAATGAAGTATATTCCATCTATGTAGACGGAGAAAATACGGAGAAGACAATCCTTGCAAATCAGGATACATTAAATGAGGATCTGCGCTTCTATACCATGAGTATTGGTGTGACTGTGGATGATGAGGTCGTGAGTGACAAAAGCGTCGGTCTGGTGCAGAATTATCAGACGAAGGCTTCTTTGAAATATGATGAGGACTCACAAAAATATACAGGGCTTGTTCTTCAGAAAGGCATTCCGGTCGCGGATACTTATGAAATATGGGTAGACGGTGTGGCATTTGACACGACTGTTATGGCAACATTGGACGGCCGCATGGGACAGGCAAAATATTACACGGCATCCATCTGGGTAAAAGTCGATGAAGTGAGTCTGTCTGACCGGGCGGTGTCCCTCTATCAAAACGGCGAACTGTATTATCTTGCAAAGTATAACGGGGATGAGGCAGCATATCAGGCGGTGGTGCCGCTGATGACCAGCCGGTCAAATGAATACGATATCTATGTAAACAATGAAGGTACAGGCGTTACGGTGATGTCCAGTGCTGTTCTGGAAGAACGCCAAGCCACGGTGGCCTATGGTTGGGCAAAGGTACATCTGCGTAATGGAGGAGAAAACTGGACCGGACAGACGGTTACGATCCAAAAGGGAACAGAGGCTGTGCTCATGAATTATGATGAGACATCACAGTCCTATCAGACGATGCTCTTTACCGAAGATAGTGAGACGTATGATGTCTATGTCAACGGAAAACTTACCAGCGGTAAGATTTGCATGACAGAGGATGACAAACGTGACATTACACTGGAATACATGAAGGCAACCGTTACATTGAATAAAGATGGTGCGCCTTGGACAAAGGGTGCTACCTGTGTCTTGATGGAGAATGGTGTGATCAAATATACTCTGGCAAATCAGGGAAATGGAATCTATAGTTTATCAGGTGTGGAAGAAGGAACCTATGATCTGAATGTCAGCGGATCTAATTCAGATCCGAATGTAGGAATTCAGATCACAGCGGAAACACCGTCTGCGACGGTAAACTATTATACGGTAAGCTTCCACAAGAATGTGGGTACACAGACAGATGTGATCACTGCAAAACAGATCATCCGGGAGGACGATTCTGCGTCACCGGCCACCAGCCCTTACCAGTCAGGCTATACCTTCCTGACATGGGCAAAGGATACGAAGGGTTATGAGGAATACGATTTTGGAACGCCGGTGAGCGGAACGCTGGATCTGTATGCAAAATGGGTGCGTCCGTCCGTCACGATCGGTAATTATGTAAAATGTGATGTGAACGGAATCGTCAACGGCGATGGGGAGTATTTCCGCCTGCCGAACCTGGTGATTCACGGATATCCGAATGTTGGTAAGGTGATGAATACCGTGGTCATCTACTTCCACAATGCGACAGTAGATCGTTTGGAACTGCCGTCAGGGGCACTTCGCACGGATGCCATCGAGAAAAACGGAGACGGAAAGATCACGCTTCGTTTCTATGATGAAGTAGATAAGGTCAATTGTGCAGGGCCTGTTTCCGTTGCAACAGCGCAGAAGATCCTGCGAAATATGGTACTGAAGGTCGTAGATCCGGCAGCAGATGCAAATGTATCCGTCATGGTTTACGGAGACACGAACCTTGTATCAGAACGTGAGGATACGCTGGGAACCAACCAGACGAGCAATAATTAGAAAGGAGCGACAGTAGCATGAGAAAAAATAAGATTTATCAGATAGCAAAACAGATGCTGGCTCTGGTACTGACGCTTAGTCTGGTACTGGGACTCACCCCGGCAATGCCTGCAACGACCGTGCAGGCAGCATCAAACGGGCTTCCAAAAGAAGCACTAACGGCTACAGCGAATCAGACTCTCAAATCTGACAGGATATATTGTGTAGAGACGAATATCACAATTAACGGAGGCGCGAATCAAGCGGGGTTAATCGTAGGCTCAACTGCATACATCTATATTGCAGCGGGTTGTACACTGACCGTAAAGGGCGGAAATGCATCCAGCAATTCAGTTGGCGGACAGCCGGGTATCTATCTTCCTAGTGGAAGAACATTATATGTTACCGGAGAAGGAACGTTGAAAGTGACTGGTGGTGCTGGTGCACGAGCTGGTGATGGTGGCGGCGGTGGAAGTGGTTCGGTAATCGATGGCCCCACAGATCCGGAGGATGTTTTTACCGGTGGTTCAGGTGGAAATGGTGGCAGCGGCGCCAGCGGTGGCGGTGCCGGCATCGGTACTGCCGGAGGAGCCGGTGGTTCGGGCGGCTCCGGTGGCATAGGATTGACACATGTATGTAATAAAAATGATTATGGCGGTGTTGATGGAGGATCCGGAAATTCCGGATCCGGGACTGATCCGGCTGGCACATTGTACCTGTACGGAGCAGTAAAAGTATACGCGTATGGAGGAAGTCCCGGTTCGTCGGGTTCCGGTGGAAGTCCCGGTTCTAATGCTTCTCGCAAGTGGGAAAATGAATACTTTGCCGGAGGCGGCGGAGGCGGCGGAGGCGGCGGAAGAGCCAAGGATGCTGCCGGAATTGGAGCCGGTGGTGCCGGCGGAGGCGGCGGAGGCGGCGGAGGCTCTGGCGCAACAAATTATAGTGATGATGGTAAAAATACCTATAAAGTTCCGGGAAAGGGCGGCTTCGGTGGCTCATTAAGTGGCTCGACCGGTTCAACAGGTGACAGAACAATATCAGGAAGCTCATACCAAGAAAGTGGTTCCGGAGGTTCCAGCGGTAGTCAGGGCTACAATGGTTATGATGGTATGGTGTATAAAGATAAAGATGTAGCTGTATCTGGCAGGTCATCGGTAGGAACTATTACGGTGCCTCCTTATCCTCCCCAATTCACCTATCAGGTGACCCCGGATAATAACAAAGGTTCGGGAAGTACAGAGCCTCAAGGCGCCAGTATTTCCCCTAACAACTCCGAGGTGACTTTGGGTTATCCGGTAAATTGTTCGGATGGCTGGTCAGTTCCGACCCGTGTGGGATATACCTTTGCCGGATACAACGAGAAATGGGACGGTACAGGGCGTGAGTATGTCAAGTATTATCCGGATCCGGATGCGCCGGATGGTCAAAACTTTCAGGCAACCGGCCGATGGAATGTGGCAGGAGATACGACGATCTATGCACAGTGGACACCAAATCCCTATAAAGTATTGTTGAAGCGAAATAATGCTGCCACACCGGCTGCGATCACGGATTCTGACGGATCAGGTAATATTGAAAACTATACGACGGGAACCACAGAGGTCACGGCGTATTTTGACCAGACGATGCCGACAGGGATCGAGATTCCACAGCGTGTCGGTTATACATTTTTAGGTTATTATGAGGCACCGGTTGCCGATGACGTAGATGATGCGACCATTGATTCGACAAATACCAGATACTATGACGAAAACGGAGATCCAACGGCTGCAACATGGACAAAACCGGAGGATAACCATGTTTTGTATGCCCGGTGGAAACGCACGACTTATAAGATTGCCTATGAGGCGAACGGCGGGACCTATCCGGAGGATGAAAGTATTACGAAATATGAATACACCTATGGAGATACCTATGATCTTCCGTCGGATGTGAATAAATCAGAGGGAAAACAGGATTTTATTTTTGAAGGATGGTATCTAAATGATACCTTTACAACGGATCAGATCAAGACGATCTATCCGGCGAACTTTGGAAATAAGAAATACTATGCAAAGTGGACACCCATCAAGGGAACCCGTGCGGATTCTGAACTGCTGACCATTCCGGCGGGAACATTTCCGTATACAGATCCGGAGACCGGAGAAGAAAAGCTCGGTAAAATAGAAGAATACGACTATACGCAGGTCTATACACTGATCAACGGAAAGCCGGCACAGGTAGACCGCGTGGAACTGCGCTCAGGCAGTGGTCCGAATCTGAGATCTTATGTCTGTGCCAGCGATGATACAGGTGCTTACGGCTATTATTCCAAGGGAAGTATTGGAAAAGCAAAGATTTATATCAATGGAAGAGATACCGGCAAAACCGTAAAATCGGACAGCAACGAGGAGATTGCACTGGCAACCGCAGAGGTTACGGTTTCAAAGGATGATGTGCTCCTGACCGGCGCGGACGTTCAGTTGCGTCGTACAGATGCGGATAATCACGAGATCATTCATTATTTGACCGATAACGAAGATGGAACCTATTCATATCTGTGGCTGGAAGATGCGAATGAATATCACATTTATGTGAATGGCGAAGATAGTGGCAAGTGCATTTCTCTGGTTGGCGGAGATACACAGGAGTTGTCCTACTATACGATCCGGGTTCAGACAAAACGTAATGATGCATTGTCAGAAGTCGGACCGGTGATCTTAAGATCAGGTGAGACGGAACTGTCATTGACAGAGACCGAAAAGGATTCCGGTATTTTTGAAATTGTTTCCGTAGAGGATCCGACAGTCTATAAGGTATATGTTGATGACGAGAAAACCAGTCAGGAAGTCAGCTTCACATCCGGGGGCAGAAACGCATTGCAGGATTATTATGATGTGGAGGTGACCACCAGAAAAGACGGCGCGCCTTCCTACATCGGTAAAGTGGAGCTGAAGTCCGGTGATACAGTCCTTGCAGTGAACGGTGCAGACGGTAATTACAGAGTCAGAGGACAGCTGGATGCGACTAAAAGCTATGACATCTATGTAGATGGTGCAGATAGCGGACAGGATGCAAGATTTACGTCTTCCGAGCGCAGGCATACGATTGACTATTACACAGTCACCGTAAATGTAACAAGAAATGGAGAACCGATTAATGAGGCATCCGGAGTGACTTTGAAGGCACCCGGAAGAAGCAGTATTCCGCTGACATGGATGGACACCGGAGTGTATAAAACTGTTCAGCCGGCTTCAGACACAGTCTATCAGATCTGGTTCGGAAGTGAGAATACGGGCAGAACCGTAAAATTCCAGCCTGGAAACAATACGGCAACGATTGACTATTATGGATTGACCCTGAATCTGAGAGAAGATGATGCGGTTGTATCTAATGCGGCGATCACATTGGTTGCGGATGGCGCGATTGTGGCGAACTTTGAATTTAACACGGGAGAGGGTAGTTATCAGTCTCAGATCCGCGGCGCAGGAACTTATGACATCTACAGAGATGGCGCGGATACAGGTGCCGATTTTGTAGTAAGCTCTACAAATAAAGAGGCAAGTGTTGACTATTACACAGTATCCTATGATGGAGATGGTGCGGATGCAGGTCAGACACTGGTGGCACCTTATCTGGTAAGGGCCGGTGCGGAGGTTCGCGTTACGAGTCAGCGGCTCACAAAGACCGGAGAAGCGGAAGCAGGCTATCAATTCGGTGGCTGGAAACTCGATGATGACGAGAAGATCTATAAGGCAAAAGATACTTTTACGATGCCGAATCATGCAGTTACTTTAAAAGCAGTCTGGATCGCAAATGCAGACTGTGAAGCAAAGTGGACTTATGAGGCAAATGGCAGTCAGGTAACGGAATATGGCACGATGGATCAGGCATTAGAGGAAGCGGCAAACAAGTATGGAAAAGTCACGGTAAGTATCGTGAAGGCTGATGCCAGCGTACACGTGACGACTTCGGCGGAACTGAAGTCAGCAACGACACTTGTGATCAAAGCGGGACAGACACTGATCTTAGATGACGGTGTAACAATTACAAACCGCGGCATGATCAAAAATAACGGAAGCATCAGCAAAGCCGGTCAGAACGCTTGGATCCAAAATGAAGCAAAGGGTGTGATCGATCAGTCTGCTGAAGGTGAAAATTTTGCGGCCGGAACGATCGGCTGTGATGTGACAGGAAGTGGAACCATCGGTTTTGGAACGATCGCCTCCGGTGCAACCGTCACAGGTGCAAGACTTTGGGGAGCGATTGAAAATCATGGAACCATCATCAATCCGTCAGAGATCATCAGTGACACAGGAGTATTTACTAATGCCCAAGACGGTAATCTGACGATTCAGTCCGGAAATTCCCTGACAGTAAATGGCACGCTGAACAATCAGGGTGCGTTGACCAATGCCGGAACGCTGGAATTGAGTGAAGAGACAGCATTGACGAATGCAGTCGGTTCGAACCTGTCCAATAACGGAACGCTGACAGCAAAGGCAAATGGTGGAAATGCCGCTTATATCGAAAATAAGGGTATGATCACTAATGGAGCAGGAGCAATGATCACACTGCAGAGCGTGGGCGGCAAGAGTGCGTCTATGAGCAATACAGGTGAGGTTTCGAACGCCGGGGTGATATCACTCACAATGGCAGCAACGTTAGACACGACCAATGGAACAGTGACTAATAGTGGTAGCGGATATGTGCTTGCATACCGTTATGTATCCGATGGTGACACGATTACAGATACAATAGATGGTGAAACCATTACATTTAAACCGCAGGTAATCGGAATTAATAAAGTGACAGGACCTCATCAGGTAGTCTATGTTTATGTCACAACAGAGCAGCAGCTGCTGGAGTCAGCGTCTGTTCACTTGAACGGTATCCAGATGGGGGCAGACATCACATTGAACCAGAACCTGACATTGTCCGAAGGGGCATCCCTGTGGATCCCGGAAGGAAGGCTGCTGGAAGTATCTGATACGTCTACAGTGACTGTAACAGAGAGCAGCAGTGGCATGGAGCTGGATGGTACGATCTGGATGCAATCCAAAGAATCTGATGGAAAACTTGTTATCGCAGATCAGAAACTGGATCAGAGTGAGACCGGAAGAATCTACTACCAGTTTAGCGCTTCGATTTCTGAGACAGAGAAAGTACTCGGCATTAACGAGACATTTGTGCTTCGCGCAAGCACGGATGCACAAGCAGGAGGAGTATGCACTTATACATGGTATGAAAAGGGCACTTTGTGTGAACAGGCAATATTTGCCGCAACAGGTGCTGCGCTTTCCTTTGAATGGAATCCGGCGATAGGAGAGAAGACCTATTTTTGCAGGATCACATGGGAAGATGCAGAACACGGAGTATTCATGACGGCGGATACGCCGGAGTGTACGATCTCCAGCAAGAGCACCACGGATGTTACCCTGTCAGCGGAATCACTGCATGTATCGGAAGTAATTGCACAAGGAGAAACCACGAAGTTCGGTAAGGATCTGGCAAATTGTAACTCGGACTGGACAGTGACGATCAAAGCGGATACCGGATATCTGCTGCCGACCAGCATTTCTGTTACGATTGGTGGAGTGCCGGTTTTAGCAGGTATTGGATATACTTATGATCCTGCGACCGGTGAGATCACGATCAAATCAGATAAGATTCGTGGACCGATCGTCATTACAGCAAAGGCAACGCCGATCACCTATCAGATCAGGTACGATATCCGGGGAGCAGAAGGTGCGCCGTCCCTGGGCGAAAGGCAGGAAGACGGCAGCTTCGTGCAGACTGTATCTTTTGAAGATACACTGACATTGGCAGATGTTGGCACTTTAACCAGCACCGACGGCATTTTTAAAGGCTGGGCAACCTCCGAAACTGCCGCAGAGCCTGAATATGCGCCGGGACGGACGCTGGATGCGCATTTTAAAAACACACAGGATGATGTACAGAACCTGTATGCGGTATGGCGCGTGAAAGCACCGGTAGATGCGGAATTACTGAAGGATACTACGACGGATCCCGCTGATCCGAACTATGGAAAGAGCCTGATAGAGATCGTTTCCGCCAGTGCGCTGGTATATAACGGAGCGGTTCAAAAACCGATATTTACACTACCTGAACAAACCGCTGAACCGCGTTTTACGGTGAAAAACGAGGGCGGAACGGATGTGGGAACCTACTATGTAGAACTGACCTTATCCGATGCGGCCTATGAGTATTACCAATGGCCGAAGAGCGAAGGCGTGACTGTCAGCGGAGCAGCACTGCTGATCTCTTATGAGATCACGCAGGCAACAAACGAGTTCACGACATCTCTGACCTGCAGAAACGTCACATACGGAACAAAGCTGGCACCTTCTGCTGCATCAAAATTCGGAGTTGTGAAGTACCGTTACCGTGCAGATGAAGAGGAAGCATGGTCTAATACGGTTCCGACCAATGTCGGCACCTATCAGGTACAGGCGTATGTGACCGGTACAGAGAACTACACGGCACTGGAAAGTGATCCATTGGAGGTGACGATTCAAAAAGGTGTTTATACGGCACCGAGCACAACAAAGGTAAAAGCAGTCGATGAGACGATCGAGGGCAAGAAAGACGGACGTCTGAGTGGATTGACCACAGAGATGGAATACCGGAAAGTGGGTACTGTCTCCTGGTCAGCTATCACCGTAGATATTTTAACGGAAAACGGCCCGAGAAATCTGGAAGCCGGAGATTATGAAGTACGTTACGCAGAAAGCGAGAATGCAGAAGCCTCACCTGCGGTCACATTAACCGTACATCCGGGTCGCAAGCTGGTGGCAACCTATCAGGCAGAGAAAGATACCGGAATCGTGACCGTGGCTACGCAGGAGACAATCTGGGGCGGTAGCGTGTCGCCAGGTGCAATAGAAGTTCCTGCCCGTACTGGTTACAGTTCAGTCGGATGGAGCGGGCAGTATGAAAATCTGGAAACCGATGTGACACTGACTGCAATATATAGCAGCAAGTATATCAAGGTGACGCTGGATGCGAACGGCGGAACACTTCCGATAGGCGAAAATTGCATTTATGAGAGTTACGGACACGGATATTATGATTCTGCAGGAGGCGCAATGAGTGCAACTTCTGATCCGGTGAAACTTCCGTCCAAGACAGGTTACACATTCCTCGGCTATTATACCGGACAGGATGACGGAACATGTTATATCGGAGCAGACGGAACCATTACCGAGGAAGCGAACAACCGTTACTTTACAGGAGCAGACGATGAGACTGCAGTGCTTTATGCACACTGGCAGATGACTGCTTATGAGTACAAGATCGTAAAGGCAAGTAATGCAGATGTAAAGGTATCTGGGGAAGGTGCGTATAAATCCACCATTGGATATGATGATCCCAGAAGGATTGTGATCACATCCACCTCTGAAAGCGGATTCAATGGGGATTCAATCTATGTTTACATTAATGGATCAGTCGTTGATACATTGACGATGACAGAGAATTCCTCAGAATCGATCGCTGTCAAAGTGGATCTGAAAGAGCTTGGAAAGCTGGGCAATGTATTGATCTCCATCGGAGAGGAACCTGTCAGTCATAAGGTTACATATAAATATGCTGACGGTGATGTCCTTGCAGGCACTGAGATCACATCCGGCATGCCGGAAGATACGCCCTATGTATTTCTGGAAAAATCCGGATTGTCCGGTCTGGTCACACCTATCCGAAACGGATATACATTCGAGGGCTGGTATCGGACGGCAGACTGCAGTCAGGAAGCAGTGACCACGATCCCGGCAAGAACCAGAACCGATGTGACGCTCTATGCAAAATGGTCACGGAATACTTACCAGGTAGCATATGATAGAAATGGAGGTGTTATTTCAGACAGTTCAGGCAATATAGCTACGCAGTATACTTTCAGTGAATCACAGAATGTAGAACTTCCGAAGGCTGTGACGAAGACCGGTTATGTATTTGCCGGCTGGTATCTCTCTGCTGCACTGGATGGAACACGTTATTCTTCGATTCCTGCCGGAATGACTGGAAACCTAACCTTCTATGCAAAATGGGAGGATCAGATCTGTACGGTTACGAAGAAGGAAGCAGCGGGTGTGACCTACCACACGTTGAGCGCTTCCGATCAGGTGAAGTACGGAGCTGGTTACAAATTTACCGTTGAGACCAACTCAGCTTATAATGGGGAGAATATGAAAGTCCTTTATTATGAGACAGGTACGTCGGGCGAAACGAAAGAGGAGCTGACACTGGTGGATGGCGTTTACACGATCAATCCTGTAAGAACGGATATTACGATTGTAGTAGACGGAGTCAAAGAAATGCCGCTGACACCGATGATGAAGATCCAGAGATTTGTTCTGGATGAAAACGGAAAAGTAAATGACTTCTCAAAAGTATGGCTGGACAGCTTTGTGAAATGGGGAACACTGCCTGTGACTGATGCACATTATGAGTACCGTATCGCTGGAAGCAGTAACTGGACGATACTGGACACTGAGATATTCTCAACTGGTGTGAAGCTGCCAGACAAGAACCAGATCAACTTCCAAAGCACCGAATTATCCGGATTATCAGCTGGACAGGAGTATGAAGTACGACTCATCGTATCGGACGGAATCAGAACAAAGGTATCTGATCCAATTGCATTCCAGATGCCCGTGAAGGACGCAGATCCTCCGCAGGGAAAGATCACAGGTACTGTCAGCACAGCGGATCCTCCGAGCAGTATCCCTGAGGCAGATAAAAATAAGACTTTTTCTGTATCTTTGAACGAAGGAAGCACCTCTATAGCAGTCTTATACAATGTAGGAAATGGAGAGACGTTTGCCTTTTCAGAATTGCCGGACGGAGAGTACAACCTGGTAGTTATTGATAATGAAACCCAGTATCAGGTGACACGGATGGTGACCGTTGAAGACGGTAAGACAAAAAATATTGGTATCATTATTGTGAAACCTGAGAGACAGACCAAGGTGGTGGTAAAAGAAGATGCACCGAAGGTAGCGGTCGATCAGCTGAATAAGGTATACGATGCCGTAAAAGATGTCGAGAATCCGTCTGAATCGGTACAAGCCATACAGGAGGCATCATCTCGTGTTGCAAGCGAAGGCGGAATCCTGTCGCTGAACCTGATCGCAGAAAAGTCCGAGGAGAGCGAACAGAAGAGTATTCTTAATAATGCAACGGTGGCGCAAGCAGTCACCGACGCGGCAATCGCAATGTCTCTGAATCTGACCGCAGAGTTGGTGGAAACCTATGATGATACAAGCCGTATGGTTACACCGATCAATGATACATATCAGAAGCTGCTGATTGCAATACCTATGGATGATCTGATGAAACAGTTGCTAAATAATGGAACGACATTGTATGTCTACCGGGAGCATGAAGATGATAATGGTGGCAAAAGGGTAGAAAAGATGGAGGAGCGAACTGATACCGAAATAAAAACGGATGGTTCCGAGGAAGGCTTCTATGCCAATAAGGATGCCGGCTATCTGTATCTGCGGGCTAATAAATTCTCTACCTACGCAGTCGTATATGACAATACGAAACCGGTGACACCTCAGACACCGGAAAGTTCCGGCGGTGGCGGCGGACCTGTGAAGCCCAAAGATCCCGTAGTCGCTCCGCCTCAGACATTTGATAAGAATGATCCGAAGGACGTCGATATTACTTGGGATGGAAACAAGAATCCGCAGCAGGTAACCATGGATGACAAAACGATGGATCCGAAGGATTACAAGTCCGGAGACAAGAAACTGACCCTTCCGAAGGATTATCTGGACGGTTTAGAACCCGGTGACCATACCGTTACCATATACTTTGATGACGGTACATCACAGAAGGTTGTAATTACGATTGCAGAGAAACAGGAGCCAAAACCGGATCAGCCGGATAAACCCACAGACAGCGGTGATACGAATATCACTGTCAGCAAAACCTTCCACAAACTTCCGCTGGCAGAAGCAAAAGCAACAAAGAACGCTGTAAAGGTCAGCTGGAAAAAGGTCACCGGTGCCGATGGCTATGTACTGTACGGTGCACCGTGCAACACAAAGGACAAGACCTACAAGATGAAGAAACTTGCGGTCATCAAGAACGGCTCAAAGATCACATACACGGACAAAAAGCTGAAATCCGGCACCTACTACAAATATTATATCAAGGCTTATAAACTGGTGAACGGAAAGAAGGTATGGCTGGCACAGTCCAAGGTGATCCACGTCACCACAAGCGGCGGCAAATACGGTAATGCGAAGGCAGTGAAGGTCAGCAGGACAAAAGTCGCTTTGAAGAAAGGAAAGTCACTGATCATAAAGGCCTCACAGATTGCAGGAAACAAGCCGATCAAACAGCATACGGATATCAAATTTGAGTCGACAAACACAAAGATCGCCACAGTGACGAGAAATGGCCGCATCAAGGCAAAGAAGAAAGGCATCTGTTACATTTATGTGTATGCTCAGAACGGCATGTATAAGAGAATAAAGGTTACTGTAAAGTAAGTGATAGGCAGCTCGTTATGAGCTGCCTATTCTTTAATCCGACCAATGGTTTTTTGTATGCTGGCAACAAATGTGCTATTTTTGTGGATATAGTTCGTCTAAAAGGCGCTCAAATGATTCACGTGCTTCATAACGAAAAATCTTGCTGGAAAACGAGGCGTCCTGACTTTTATCAATGGCAGTATCAATGTCTGCCATGATCTGGTAAAATATATCGTCTAATTTCTCTGCATTTTCATCGTGGAGATAATCCGTAGTGGAATTGTAGTAAGCGAAAGCTGTTTCAAGAGTATCTTTTCCGTATTTATCTTCCAGATCAGTCCATATCTTTTTGCTATGTTGAACGGATCTGTCTAAGTCATATATGGCTTCAATTAAACTTGCAAATGCACAATGTAAAATCACCACCGGTAAATCTGGATAAGAATTATGCAGTAGCAGAAAACAAAAATAAATCTGAGAAGAGAGAGGTAATGAAGATGCCAAGAACAAGAAAAGAAGTTGAAGGTATGGAAGAATTAGTTGGAAGCAAAAAGAAGAACAGCGCTGAAGGTAGAGAAAGAGCCACGGTCCATTCCGTTTTGGAGTGTGAGACCGTGGCCACTTTTTTGCATTTTACTTCGATATAATATGCTGATCATCACCTGTCGGAAATAATCATGTCAATTCCTTGCTGCAAGGTTTCTTCATCAATTGCACCCGTTGCTTGAGCGATTGCGTTTCCCTCC
>JAQYOU010000076.1 GCA_028727105.1 bacterium | reverse complement strand
CGTCGCATTACAGATAGTATTTAAAATACATACACTAATATAATAACCTTTATTCTCGATAATTTCAACTAAATTCTTAAATTTATTGTTGTTATATGTCGTTTGAGACACGACACAGATACTTTTTTTCTCCGGAAGTGCAAAATTTTGGGCCTCTTCCTCATTTTCGATCACAGTCGTGTTCTTAGGATCGCACCATCCACAGATTCCCTCCACCTCCGGATGCGTCGGATTCCCGATGATAACGATATGCTCTCCTGCCGCCGAATGCTCAGAAACGATCCTGTGGATCTTTTTTACAAAAGGACAGGTTGCATCAAGCACCTCAAATCCGGATGCTTCCAGCTGATCCTGCACAGCTTTTCCAACTCCGTGGGAACGGATGATCACTCTGCCCTTTTCAAGCTCCGGAAGCTGTTCCAGGGATTCGATTACACGGACCCCTCGCTTTGCTAAGTCCTTCACGACCTCTTCATTATGAATGATCGGACCAAAGGTGTAGAGCGGTCCTTCTGTTTTCGTTTGTTCATATACAAGCTCGACTGCCCGTTTCACCCCAAAGCAAAAACCGGCACTTTTAGCAACTGTTACATTCATGCGTTACCCTTCTTTTCATCCACGATCCCGCGGATCGCAGCAACTACTTCTTCAATATTCATCTCTGACGAATCCACAAGAACTGCATCTTCCGCCTGGCGAAGCGGAGACATATCCCTGTGCATGTCTCTGTAGTCCCGTTCTTCAATGTCTGCCGCAATCTTTGCAAGATCTGCCGGTTCTCCCTTATCAGTCAACTCATCAAATCTTCGCTTTGCCCGTGTCTCAACACTTGCAGTCAGGTAGATCTTCACCTGTGCATCCGGAAGTACACAGGTTCCAATATCTCTGCCATCCATGATCACATCCGTTGTCTTTGCAAGCTTTTGCTGAAGCGACACAAGCTTTGTCCGCACAGCCGGATAGATACTTGTAGCAGACGCCATATTTCCAACCTGCTCCGTGCGCAATGACCCGGTAATGTTTTCTCCGTTCAGATATACCTGCTGCGCACCATCCTCGTAACGGATCGTAACATCAGCACCGGAAACAGCAGCATTGATCGCAGCCTCATCATCCTTATCAATTCCCTGATCCAAAAAATAATATGCCATCGCACGATACATCGCGCCGGTATCTACATACACATAACCAAGCTCCTTCGCCAAAGTCTTTGCGATCGTGCTTTTTCCTGCTCCTGCAGGTCCATCAATTGCTATATTAAAAGCCATGTTGTTATTCTCCTGTCGTATTGATATTTTGTTACGATCCGTCATGTTTCATTACAGTAATTTTCTGCCGCACAAAGTCCGGCCAGATAACCGGTAGACCAGGCGATCTGCAGGTTAAATCCTCCTGTAAATGCATCAAGATCTAAGACTTCTCCGGCAAAATAGAGCCCCGGAACGAGTTTGGATTCCATAGTAGAAGGATTGACCTCTTTCAAGGATATCCCACCCCTCGTAATGATCGCCTCATTAAAATCCCGCAAGCCCGTCAGCGTAACAGAAAAGGCCTTCAGGGTAGAAACGAGTGCATGTCGTTCCTCCCGGGTGATCTCATTGACCTTTTTATCCGGTGCGATCCCGCTCCGATCCATCAACACAGGAAGCAGCTTTGCGGGCGCAAGTCCTGATAATGCGTTTTTAAACTGCCTGTTCTGATTCTGCTCAAAATCCGCAAGGATCCGCTTGTCCAGCTGTTCCTCTGAGATTGCAGGCTTCCAGTCGATCAGAAGCTTTAACTTCTTTTTTGCAATGTCGTCATTTACGACTGAGCTTGCAGAAAGCATCAGAGGACCGCTCACGCCAAAATGGGTAAACAGCATTTCTCCAAACCCTTCGTATAATACCTTTTTCGGTCGGTCCGGATCTATGATCTGTACACGGACGTTTTTCGGTGCCAGTCCCTGCATGCGGATCACATCCTCCTCTTCTGCCGTGAATGGCACTAAGGAAGGGCGAAGTTCTGTAACGGAATGCCCCAGTTCCCTGGCAAACAGATACCCATCTCCGGTAGATCCGGTGGTCGGATAAGATTTCCCGCCGGTGGCGATCAACACGCGCTTCGCATGGCATGTTTTTCCGTTTTCCAGCTCCACACCAGAGACACTGCCATCCCTTGCAAGGATCTTTCGCACACGTGTATGATAGTCCACCCGGATATCATAACGATCCATCATGCGCTTCAATGCGCCGATCACATCCGAAGCGTGGTCAGACTGTGGAAATACACGGTTCCCGCGCTCAACCTTCGTTTTCATACCGGCACTTTCAAAGAATTCGATCACCTGATCATTGGAAAATGTGTAAAAGGCACTATATAAAAATTTTGCCTGTCTTGGAACGTTTAAAAACAACTCCTCAGATTCACAGGCATTCGTGAGATTGCATCTTCCTTTTCCGGTGATATAGATCTTCTTTCCAGGCTTTTCGTTTCGCTCCAGCACAAGAATTCCTTCACCCGGTATTCCGTTTTTTGCTGCCGAGATCGCTGCCATCATTCCGGCAGCTCCTGCACCGATCACGATCAGTTCGTAGTTATGCATCCTTGTCTCCCAATTTCGCATAGCGCATTTTCAGAGAATCATCAATATAGTTGATCTCATCACTTTCATATACCTGATACTCATCCCAGATATTTTCTAATTCCTCCAGGGTTTTGACAACTTCACTCTGTTTTTTCATGCAAAGCGCAACAATGAGCGCGTTGATCACACTCAACGGTGCGACAAGTGAATCTACGATCGACGCCATATCGCTGCTGGCGATCAGATTGCAGGAAGAATACAGGTTCATCGGCGAATGGACACTATCCGTAAGCGTGATCACCTTTGCATTACGGTTATTCGCAAATTCCATCGCTTTTAACGTCCGCATGGAATATCTCGGAAAACTGATCCCGATGATCACATCCGCATCGCTGATACGGACCATCTGTTCAAACAATTCACTGGAATTGTTTGTATTTAGCTGTACCACGTGGTCAAACATCAGGTTCAGATAGAAGGAAAGAAAGCTTGCCAGCGGCGCACAGCTTCGAATTCCAACGATATAGATCGTTTTTGAATTCAGGATCGTATCTACTGCCATTTCAAAAGCATTCTGGTCAATATGCTCCAGTGTATACTTGATCTTTTCTGCATCCGCCTGAAGCACCGTTTCCAGGATCTGCGACTGTGAGATCCTGCCGTAGGTTACTTCCATGCGTTGGATGGAATTCAGCTTGTTGCGCACCATTTCCTCAAGTGCCTTCTGAAATTCCGGATATCCCTTATATCCCAGATGGGAGGCAAAGCGCACAACGGTAGACTCGCTGACGCCTACAACCTCCCCCAGTTTTGCGGCCGTAAGGAATACTGCTTTATCGTAATTGTCTGTAATATAGGTAGCAAGGAGCTTTTGCCCCTTGCTCATGCTGCCATACGCCTGATTAATGCGATTTGTCAGCTCGTTTGTGTTACTCATCCAAAACAACCTCCGCCTTCATCTGCGTCTGATAAGTCAACGTTCTGGTATGTTCTGTTGTGTTATCGCCGGTATCCACCTTCGGATTTGTCACACGGTAAACCAACTCATAAGTACCCTTCTCGCGGAAGACATAACTCTCAGATTCCTTTAATGTTACAGTCTCTCCGGAGGGTGTCGTGATCGTTATCTCTACCAGTTCCGTAACATCGGTTCCATCCAGGAGTTCAGCCGTCACATCCGTCATCAGTAATTCCCAATAGAGCTCGCGCTGTTCTTCCTTCGGAGTGATCTCTTTCCAGTCATATACGGAATGGAAGATAGGCTTCTCAGGTATCTGTACGGTGATCTTCTGGGTCTTTGTTATGATCCGTCCGTTATTCGGATTCTTTACTCTGTATTTCAGCTGATAGATACCACTTTCTTCAAAAGTATATTTCTTCCCTGTAAATTTCGTATAACTGTCAGCTGAAGGAGCTTTTATGTATATCGCGATCTTGCTTGTCAGGTTCACGCCTGCTGCATCTGTCGCTTGCAATCCGGAACGAAGATTGACCGTGTCACCCACATTCTGTGTGAGTGTCTTTTTAACACCGGTAAGCGTTACCGGATTTTTATCTACAACCTTATAAGTTACTTTTTTTGTTGCAGTCCGCCCAAAAGAATCGATCACCGAATAAGTAACGGGATAGGTTCCGATCTTTTTCGTATTGACCGTTCCTGTCATCTTTACCCAGTCTGTAATGTCAAAACCACCAGAATCTTTACAAGTCATGTTTCCGGTTCCAAAATCACTACCATACTCCAACACCTTTTTTGAAACTGTGATCACCGGCTTTGTATCCCTTGTTTTATACGGATTATCCTTATCAGGATCTGTCGGATCCCATCCCTGATAGCCCTTCACTGTGATCGTCTTCGGTTTTCCAAGCGGATCATCCTTTGCTTTTCCATTAAATATAATGACTTTCGTTCCCGTAGGACAATTGTCATAGATCCACTTACTTGCCGCAACGGTCAGACGAACACATCCATGTGAAGCTGTCGTTCCCAGCTTATTATATTGTACATAAGACTGACTGTTTTTCGTCTGCTGATAATACCAGACAGAGTGAAACAGGATCGATCCGGTAATTCTTGTACAATACTGACCGTAGCTTGGTCCATCCAATGTCCACCAGCGATACTTTGCCGGCGTATAAAAGGTTCCGAGGGGTGTTGCATAGCCGGTGGAACATGTAAATGCGGTATAGGGCGTTCCATCGTTTTTGTATACTGTAACAACATTTGTACCCTTATTGACTTTTATATAATAGTCTCCCTTTGCTGCCGCCTGTACGCGCTCTGCACTCCAGACAGAACCCAAAAGGATCGAGGCAGTTAAGATCAATGCCATAAAAAATGCACTTCTTTTTCTCTTCCTATTATTATTTTTCATAAACATCCTCCATCATTTTATCAAAACCACAAAAGTGCATGGTTCTTTTGATCTTCTTCCGGTAAGACACCGATACTTCTATGCTACCCCCTTTTGATTTTTTCGTCAAGCGTTATTATTACTGTTTTTCCATTATTCGGCATCAACTTCATGCTATGGAAATGAGAAAAAATATAAAAAAGGCTGTCACTCAGAGATGTGCCAACATGGGAAGTGGTTGTTGTTGACAATCTTTTGTGACAGCCCTTTTTATTGATTTCTATTTATATCCGACTATACCGGATATGCTTTGTTTTTCTCGTCAGCAACAGCGGGGTCAACCTTTGTCTGCTGAGCCTGACGATACTTAAAGAACTCTGTTGCAACCTGAGGGAATAACGCATAGCTTAATACATCCTCATCCTGCTGCTTCCACTGCTTCATCTCAGCCTCGATCTTATCTAATTCGGGCTCTAAGAGATCTGCATAGCGGCAGGTGATCGCATTCTTCTTATCCTCACCGAGAACCTTATCTACAACTTCAGGATTAAAAGGCTTTACAGTCTGACCATACTTGCCAAGTAATACATCCTTTGTCTCCTTTGTTGCAACCTTGTAACGCTCTCCCATCAGCACGTTGAATACTGCCTGTGTACCAACGATCTGTGAGGAAGGAGTAACAAGCGGAGGCTCACCGAGATCCTTACGCACTCTGGGAATCTCCTCAAGTACTTCCATATATTTGTCCTCTGCATTCTGCTCCTTTAACTGGGATACCATGTTAGAGAGCATACCGCCGGGAACCTGGTAAAGTAATGTCTGAATATCAACACCAAGTACCTTCGGATTCAAAAGGCCGCTCTTGATTGCTTCTTCACGCATCGGACGGAAGTAATCTGCGATTTCCTTTAAGAGCATCTGGTCGAATCCGGGATCGAGAGGTGTTCCCTTGAATGCCTCAGCCATAACCTCTGTTGCAGGCTGACTGGTTCCAAGTGCGAAGGGTGACATTGCGGTATCGATGATATCACAGCCTGCCTCAACTGCCTTCATGTAAGTCATGGAGGCAACACCTGAAGTATAATGTGTATGAAGCTCGATCGGGATCTCAACAGTCTCCTTTAATGCCTTTACCAGTTCTTCTGCCTTATAAGGGGTTAAAAGACCAGCCATATCCTTGATACACAGAGAGTTTGCACCCATATCCTGAACTTTTTTGGCCATCTCCGTCCAGTACTCCAAGGTGTAAGCATCACCTAAGGTATAGCTTAATGCAACCTGTGCATGTCCGCCTTCCTTGTTTGTGGCAGTAACTGCTGTCTGAAGATTTCTAAGATCGTTTAAGCAGTCAAAGATACGGATAATATCAATACCGTTTGCAATTGACTTCTGTACGAAATATTCTACTACGTCATCTGCATACGGACGATATCCTAAGATATTCTGTCCACGGAACAGCATCTGCAGTTTTGTATTCTTAAACCCTGCTCTCAGCTTGCGCAGACGCTCCCAGGGATCTTCCTTTAAGAAGCGAAGGGATGCGTCGAAAGTAGCTCCACCCCAGCACTCAACTGCATGATAACCAACCTGATCCATCTTGTCGATGAT
>JAQYOU010000075.1 GCA_028727105.1 bacterium | reverse complement strand
TTCCAATATATTTTTCATGACTTTCTACAATCTCCATATCATATATACCTATATATTATGTAGTTTCAGAGGGACGGTTCTTCTGTCCCGCCCATCGCCCAATGCCACGGGGAGCGCCCAATGCCACGAAGAGCGCCCATTGTCATGTACGTGCCCGATGAAGCAATATACATGACGTTTGACTTAGACCTGCAAGGAACGTATAATAGAAAAAGATACTACCCGCTGTGCAGTATGAGGAGGACCACAGATGTATTATTTATTAAATAAGGATCAGATCATAGCAAGGTTTTCGGTGGATCCTGTAACGGAAGCCATCAATATAGAGGAGCAGCTTGTGAAGCTGCCCGAATGGTATGGAGATTTAAGAACATTTATTCGTAACCGAAGAGCTCCAAAGCATCGGGAGAATATCAAGCAGCTGCTGGAATTGAGTGGGTGCAATACCATTACCGGGTTCTTAGACATCTCCCATGCGTTGTCGCTTATAGATACCTTCTGGGTAAAGCCGGTTGACAGCCACTTATCCTGGGCAGACGTTTCGCTTTATACACACCCGTTTAATGAAGTCATAGCAAAGACTGCCTTTGAGGGTGGTCTGCACGGAAGAAATCTGAGCACGACCTCGCCGGAATACGGGACGGACGGATCCTTTGCAAAGTGCTGGATCCGGGAGAACGGAACCATAAAGATGTTAAAGCGCGGAAGCTCCGGAGCCAGGAACGCAGGGTTAGAACCATATTCAGAATATTACTCCGGCGATGTGATCGGGCATTTTACAGAAAACTATGTAAGCTATAGCCTGCGCACGCATAATGAAAGAGTGTGCTCGGTATGTGATATTTTCACCTCAGAGGACTACGGATTTATTCCGTATGCAGCTGTTGATCCAAGCAATACGTCCCTTGAATTAATATTAGACAGAATGCGCGAGCTTGGTTTTGAGGATGAAGTCCGGATGATGTTTGTGATCGATGCGGTGATCATGAACGCGGATCGGCATAAAAATAACTTTGGATTTATTATAGATAACCGAACCCTGGAGATCGTTGACATGGCCCCGCTATTTGACCACAATCTGGCGCTGCTTCCATATGCAGAGGAGGAATCGGAATTTGCCTTTGGAGGGGAGTATTTCAGGGATCACGGACCAAGGATCGGTGATGACTGGGTACCGGCTGCCGTTGCATGTCTGACTGCAAATACACGGAAACTCCTGATCAACTTACGGGGATTTGAATTTACCCGTCATGAAAAATATAATCTCCCGGAATGGAGGTTAAAGGCACTTGAGAAAGAGATACATGATGTGATTGATGCGATCCTGGAAAAGGATGCGTTGCGCACAAAGATGATCGCAGTCAGACAGCAGTAAAGCTACTATGCAGGAGCTCGTCTGCCTGGCAGGAGAAAATCCGCAGTTGATATTTCCGGGAAAATCAACTAGAATAGAGCGCAGTAAAGGAGCACGTTCGTGAATAAGCAAAACTATCAGCGAATATTGGAACAGACCCTGACAAACATAGAAGACTCCATCAGTAATTGCGGAGCCGTGCCGACATTGCTTTTGCACAGCTGCTGTGCACCCTGCAGCAGTTACGTGCTGGAATATCTGTCGCAGTATTTTCGGATCACGGTCTTCTATTATAATCCAAACATCTATCCCGAAGAGGAATACCGGATGCGCGTGAAAGAGCAGCAGACATTCATTCAAAAGCTTCCGGCAAAGTATCCGGTCTCCTTTGAAGAAGGACGATACGATACAGAACGGTTTTATGCAATTGCAAAAGGCCTGGAACAGGTGCCGGAGGGCGGCGAGCGCTGCTTTCGCTGCTATGAGCTGCGCCTTAGAGAAGCCGCAGAGCTGGCAAAGGAAAGAAACTTTGACTATTTTACAACGACACTTTCCATCAGCCCGCTGAAAAATGCAGAAAAACTCAATGAGATCGGAACGAGGATCGGAGACGAACTTGGCATCACCTATCTGCAGTCGGATTTCAAAAAGAAAAACGGATATAAACGTTCCACAGAACTTTCAAAAGAATACGGTATGTATCGTCAGGACTACTGTGGCTGCATTTATTCGTACCGGGAGCGCCACTCATAGGTAATTGCGAAACTCCGTCATAACGTCGACAGGGAATGCGAGACACAATGAGTAACAATAAAGATAAAAAAGGAGTATACAATCATGGCACAATTATGGGGAGGACGCTTCACAAAAGAGACAGACAAGCTGGTCTACAATTTCAACGCGTCCATCGGATTTGACCAGAAATTTTATAAACAGGATATCGAAGGCAGTATCGCCCATGTCATCATGTTGGGCAGACAGGGGATCCTGACGAAGGAGGAATCCAACCAGATCGTAGATTGTCTGTGCAGCATCCGCGCAGATGTGGAAAACGGTGTGCTGGAGATCTCTGATGAATATGAGGATATCCACAGCTTTGTGGAGGCGACACTGATCGACCGCCTGGGAGACGTAGGCAAAAAGCTGCACACCGGACGAAGCAGAAATGATCAGGTGGCGCTGGACATGAGACTTTATACCCGCCTTCAGGTATTGGAGACGGATGATCTGTTAAAGGAACTGTTAGAAACGATCTTAAAGATCATGGAAGAAAACGTGGATACCATCATGCCGGGCTTTACGCATCTGCAGAAGGCACAGCCCATCACTCTGGCACACCATATGGGAGCGTATTTTGAGATGTTTAAGCGCGACCGCAGTCGTCTGCACGATATCTATGTGCGCATGAATTACTGTCCCCTGGGCTCCGGAGCCCTCGCCGGGACCACGTATCCGCTGGACCGCGAGCTGACCGCAGAGCTGATGGGCTTTTATGGACCGACCTTAAACAGTATGGACGGTGTGTCTGACCGTGACTATCTGATCGAGTTTTTGTCAGCTGCGTCCACGATCATGATGCATCTGTCACGATTTTCCGAGGAGGTCATCATTTGGAACTCCAACGAATATCAGTTTGTGGAGATCGACGATGCCTACAGCACCGGAAGCTCCATCATGCCTCAGAAGAAAAATCCGGACATCGCGGAACTGGTTCGCGGAAAGACCGGCCGTGTGTATGGAGCGCTCATGAGCCTGCTGACTACCATGAAGGGCATTCCCCTTGCTTACAACAAAGACATGCAGGAGGACAAGGAGTTGTCCTTTGATGCCATGGATACGGTAAAAGGCTGCATCGCACTGTTTAACGGCATGCTTGCCACCATGAAATTCAACAAAGAGCGCATGTACGCCTCCGCAAACGGCGGCTTCACCAATGCAACCGATGCAGCAGATTATCTGGTGAACCACGGCGTTCCCTTCCGTGATGCCCACGGCATCATCGGACAACTGGTTCTCTATTGCATCGATCAAAAGAAAGCCATTGATGAATTATCTTTAGAAGAATTAAAAGCGATCAGTCCGGTATTTGAAGCAGATATTTACGATGCGATCTCCATGGAAACCTGTGTCAGCAAGCGTCTGACCATCGGTGCTCCCGGCCAGGAGGCAATGAAAAAGGTCATCGAGGAAGAACGCGCATATCTGAATGAGGATTGGGATATTGATGATGAATACAAGATCAGATAACAGGTTCGTTCAAACTGAGTAGCAAAATATATAAATTTCCTATTGATTTTTTGTGCAGGTTGTATTAGTATATACAAGAAAAACAGATGTCCGCGCAGGGCGGACAAGTAAAACCGGGTGTGCGAAACAAAAGAGCACTACCCGGAGAAAAAACAGATATATCATAGAAGGAGATTAGCGAGAGATGAGTGAGAAATTAAGAGTCGGCATTTTAGGTGGAACCGGAATGGTAGGACAGCGGTTCATTTCAATTTTGGAGAACCACCCCTGGTTTGAGGTAACCACCATCGCAGCCAGCCCCCGCAGTGCCGGACAGACCTATGAGCAGGCAGTGGGCGGACGCTGGAAGATGACCACTCCCATGCCTGAGGCAGTAAAGAATATCATTGTAAAGAATGTAAACGAAGTAGAGGCAGTTGCTTCAGAAGTAGATTTCGTATTCAGTGCCGTAGATATGACAAAGGATGAGATTAAGGCTATCGAGGAAGCATATGCAAAGACAGAGACTCCGGTCGTTTCCAACAACAGCGCACACCGCTGGACACCGGATGTGCCTATGGTCATCCCGGAGATCAACGCAGCGCACTTTGAAGTGATCGAGTCACAGAAGAAGAGACTGGGCACCACACGCGGATTCATCGCAGTAAAGCCGAACTGCTCCATCCAGAGCTATACACCGGTTCTGACTGCATGGAAGGAGTTTGAACCCTATGAAGTCGTAGCAACGACCTATCAGGCGATCTCCGGAGCAGGAAAGACCTTCAAGGACTGGCCCGAGATGGAAGGAAACATCATTCCCTACATCGGAGGCGAGGAAGAAAAGAGTGAGAAGGAGCCCTTACGTGTATGGGGCGAGGTAAAGGATGGCGAGATCGTACCTGCCACCTCACCGGTCATCACCTGCCAGTGCATCCGTGTTCCGGTATTGAACGGACATACCGCAGCTGTATTTGTAAAATTCAAAAAGAAACCCACCAAGGAGCAGCTGATCGAAAAGCTGCGTGCATTCAAGGGACTTCCTCAGGAGCTTGAACTGCCCAGTGCACCGAAGCAGTTCATCCAGTACTTAGAGGAGGACAATCGTCCGCAGGTAACACTGGACGTGGATTACGAGAACGGAATGGGTGTCAGCGTCGGACGTCTGAGAGAGGACACCGTATATGACTGGAAGTTCATCGGACTGTCCCACAACACCTTGCGCGGCGCAGCAGGCGGCGCGGTACTCTGCGCAGAGACCTTAAAGGCTCAGGGATACATTACAAAGAAATAATGGTTTGGTAAAGGCACCGGAAACGGTGCCTTTTTTGTCCATTTAAGCTTATTTTTTGTCGTTTTGAGCCATGTGTATTGACATTTGTTGCAAAAAACCTGCATAATTTAAATGAAAAAGTATGTGAATTTTTCAATAGCGAGGAATGACAGATGTATTTAAATTCTTATGACGAGGGCCGCCCGTTTTTGAATAATGAGGAAGTACTGCAGGAATACGAGGGATTGCTTGATTACCTGTTCGACTATGTGCTGAATGAGGAGTTCGGAACCGATGATTTTGACATTACGGCAGAGGCACTGCCGGATCCGTCGCTGGATGAAGCGCATGAACAGATCCGTGCGATCATGGATTGGATCGATGCGCGCGAAGAAGTAAGTTCGGATGAGATTCCTATCGTTGGCATGTTAAGAAAACTGCAATTAGGGCGAAAAGAAAAACTGCTGTTTTGGCTTCTTTTGATGCCGCAGCTGTCCGCCAGCTGTTATCGCGGATACCGGAAATATCTGCAGCTTCGGAATGAGGCAAAGACCACATGTGCATTTTACCTGGATCTGATGCGCTATGCGGTAGAGATCACATCCGGTGAGTATTTACAGCTGCTCACAGACACCTGTAATTTTGGCAGATACTGTCTCATGAAGCCACGGGGTGAGGTGTTCTTTGGGACGGAGATCGGGCTTAAGGAGATGCTCATCCGACGGAGCAGATCCATGCCCGTGGATCAGGGCATCTATCGCCGTTATTATAGATATTATGAAAATACGGATGTGCTCTATGGAATTGAAGGCTACCTGGAGCAGATCCTGAGTCTCTTTCGCGAGGATGCACAGGAAACAGGATCGATTCCTTCATCCGGATGCTTTGTCAGATTAAAGGGAAGTATTTACAGCGGCAAAAAAGCACTGCTCTCTAAAGTGGCGCAGCGGCTGGGAAGAAAACTCCTTGTGATCCGGCTGGATGAACTGAAAACTGCCGGTGGAGATCTGTTTGACACGGTGCTCTCAGAGCTTCGGACAGAGTGCTATCTGGAGCGTCCGGTCGTGTATGTGGAGGACACTTCAGATGCAGGAAAGGCAGAGAATGTGCGGATATATGCCCGGATGCGTGAACTGCTGCGAGATCTTTTGAAAGAGAACGAAATTGTCTTTGGTTCGATGTCGGAAGAGGATGCCAGACATATGGAGATCCCCTTTGCTGATATTCCGATCGGTGAGGATATTTCGTTGAAACAAGCTGTGTGGCAGGGTGTCCTGGGAGAATATCCCCATGCGCGGTTGGATAGAGCAGACCATCTGGCGTCAAAGTATTCCCTGAATGCGGGCATGATCCGAAGAGTCATGGAGCAGGCAGAACTGTACAGACAGATGGAGGGCTGCGATTTTATCGAAAAGAGACATCTGGAGCAGGCGGTATTCTCATCAGGAAGCATCAATTTCGAGGGGCTTGCCAGCAGAGTGCCAGCAGTGTTTGGATGGGATGACATCGAGCTCAAAGAGCCGGTCAGAAGGACCCTTGAGCTTGTCATGAAGCGTGTGAACCTCAAGTACCAGGTGGGCGAGCGCTGCGGCCTGAATAAGAAGCTGGCATACGGAAAGGGTGTAACCGTCTTATTCTACGGCAAACCCGGTACCGGAAAGACGATGTGTGCGCAGGTGCTGGCAAAGGAGCTGGGAATGGAGCTCTACCGCGTGGATATCAGCCAGCTGGTCAGCAAATATATCGGAGAGACGGAAAAAAATCTGGCAAAGATCTTTGACGAGGCGAAAAAAGGAAATATCATCCTGTTTTTTGATGAGGCTGACGCAATCTTTTCCCAACGTACAGAGATCAGCGGAACGAACGATAAGCATGCCAATGCGGAGGTTTCCTTCCTGCTTCAGAAGATGGAGGAGTACCCGGGGGTTGCGATCCTTGCAACCAATCTGATGAAGAACTTTGATCCCGCTGTGATGCGAAGGCTTACTTATAGCATTAATTTCGAACTTCCGGACAAGGAAACAATCTTAAAACTCTGGCAGACGATCCTGCCCGAGCATGTAAAGATCGATCCGTCCATCGATCTGGAATTTTTCGCAGAAAATCTGGAGCTAAGCGGCAGCAACATCAAGTCGATCCTGTATAATGCCGCATATATGGCGGCATCTGAGGATGCAGAGGAGATCGTGATCACGCCGGCGGAGCTGATCCCGGCGATCCAGATGGAATACGAAAAGATCGGTGAGTTTTTGAACCGTTCCAGTTTGGGACAATATATGATATATGCCAGAGTGTAGGAGGAACGTATAATGATTGGACATGATACAGTTGTAGTTCAGGATAATGCGCAGCAGGGAGATGAAGTTGAGAAACTGGAACGCGAAGAGGATAAAATAAAAAAAGAGGAAAAAGAGGAAGAGACGCTGGATGTCATTGGCCGGCAGAGCGTGCAGACAGGAGCTGTGGGACAGCCGAATGGTCAGGCAAAGAAGGCAACGGAAGCAGACAAGGATCAGGCGTTGCTTGCTCAGAGTGTGACGAATCAGCAGGTTGCAGGAACCGGAAGCAGCCAGGTGCGAAGTGAGATCAAACAGACGCTGGAAAGCACAGGCAAATTCGGAAAAAAACCGGATGACGTGAATTACACCGCCATGAAGGAAGGCCTAAAAAAACTTGATGAACAGCTGAATGAGCAGGTTACGAAAAAGAATATGCTTGTCGGCTGGAGAAATCTGAAGAAAACCTATATTTGGATCGCCAGTGCGGCGCATCAGTATGTGAATACACATAAAACCGCGTTTTCTTTCAGTGGCATATCCCGCAAAAGACATGCCAGGGCATTGCTGCAGCTGTGCAGATCCGATATGAAAAGACTGGATATGGTGATTCAAAGACCGGATAAGATCGAACCGCAAGCCACCTGGACGCAGCTGTTGGACAAAAAGACGGCAAATGCAAACGATTCAAAGCTCTCTGTAAAGAATCTGGCTGACAACAAATATACAGGTAGCTCGATGAATGATATTTTGGTAACCGCAGGCTTCGGAGTGATGACAAAAGAGGAGTTCATGGCTACGAGTGGACTAAGCGTGGATCAGATTCCCGAAAAATACAGAGATATCCCTTCACTGTTGGATACATATATCGACAATCTGACACTTGCTCCGGCAGGAAAGATGCAGCAAAATGACGGCAGCCGGGCGATATTAAAACAGATCCTGGAACTCACGAAAGAGTACGTGAAAGATATAAGGGATACCAAAGCAGCCTCGGCGGGCAATGTAAATCCGAAGTTAGTGGCTGCAATGAATATGCTGCAATCTCAATGCAACAATATTCTGAATCCAAAGCGCGATGTTGCTGTCTCTACGCCTGCCAATCGGTTGCATGGCTCTCTGTCTATGCCCGGAAAGGTGAATGAGGAAATAGAATTGCAGGATTTACTGACGGACCAAACACAGAAGGATCAGACACCAAAGGCAGATCCACCGGTAACAGCAACGGTGCCGGAAGCACCGAAGAAGGAAACGCCTCAGCCGGGAGCTGAAGTTGAGAAACTGGAACGCGAAGAGGATCAATTTAAAAAAGAGGAAAAAGAAGTCGCCACTACGGATCCTGTGAAACAACAGGTCGTGCAAACCGGCGGCAGTGATCAGAACGCAGGCATGGGAATAAAAACCATTGTGCCTGCCGCTATGCAGAATAATCGGGCTCAAAATGTGGTTCTTCAGAGGCCGAACGGTCTGCAGGGGAGCTTATTTTCAAAAGCAGGATTTGAGGCTGCGAGCGGGTGGACGTTTGACAAGTTTCCGAAATCCTACAGGAATCTTGGCCATCTGTTGGATGAGTATACGAACATGATCAATTCCGGTCAGGGAAGAGATGAGCAGGGCAGAGCTGCCATCATAGCGAAACTGACGGCAATACAGGTGCTCATAGAGGATTGTAGAACAAATCTAACGTCTTTCGGAGGCGGTGCGGAGAAAGTAGCAGGAAAGACGGTAGATAGGGGAAAGGCACAAAATATCGGAAAAATAAGACAACTGATGGCGTGTATGTACACGTTGACTAAGGATTGCGAATATAAGATCGAGACAATGCGTGCAGGGGGAGATGTAAATCCGGTAATTCCATATCCCTTTGGAAAGCTTCCGCCGGCGGGTGTGAAGCCGGTCGCACAGACACAGCAGACACCGGTAGCTCCGAAGCCGGTCGCACAGGAACAGCCAAAGCCGGTTGCACAGACACAGCAGCCGGTACCACCGGTACCGGTCGTGCAGGAAGATCAGCAGAGTCAGGCGCAAACGAACACCGAAGAAACACAGCAGCAACAGGAAACAAATACAGAAGTGCCGAAGAACCAGGGAGAGTCACAGGATCAGGCAGAGCAGCAGAATCAGGAAGAACAGCAGAATCAGGAAGAACAGCAGAATCAGGCGCAGCAACAGCCGCCCCAGCAACAGCAGCAGACACCTGGGCCCACCGGACCTTCCATGAGAAAAACGTTATTGGACGAGTTAAAGGAGTCTGAAAGGCTGGGTGGCAGGGTGATCAATCCGGCGTATAAGCATTTGATCACCCGATATGAGGCACTCTATCAGGCGCTTGGTGATACGATTACGGAAGACAAGCAAAAGGAAAGCTGGGAAAAGCTGAAGAAAGCGTATATAGAAGTGGCTGTGTTGTCAGAGCAGTATGCAAGGGCACACGCAGACGCACCGACTGCTGTTGGAAGGGTATGTCGCAGATATGCGAGGATGCTGCTTTTTATGTGCAATTTTGATATGCGAACGTTACAAATTGCGAATAAAAACCCTGATCTTGCGAAGAAAAATACGACATGGAGGCAGATTTTAGAGCAGCCGTCAGCTCCCGAAACGCAGCAAACAGAGGCGCAGCAAACAGAGGCGCAGCAAACAGAAGCGCAGCAAACAGAAGCACAGCAAACAGAAACGCAGGATGCAGTGCAGACAAACCAGCCGAAAGGAAATCCGGCGAGAGATTTTCGGAATTTGGAGCAGCAGCTTTCCAATTCCGAAAAGGGAGGTCTCGGGCGGAAGAATTCTAAATACTTTAACAGGGTAATGGTTGCGTTGGAACAAACGGCAAAGGCCATGGAGCAAGGATTTGGTCATGTCTCATCAGAAAATATAGAGACATTGAAGGCAGCCTGCGCGGCCTTACAGGAACTTTTGGATGCATGTAAGCAATATACCGCGCGCAATCCTCGCACGAAAAACGGTAAGGCGCGTCGAAGCATTGTGCTTCTGATTCAGAATTATGCAGAAAAGGATCTGCGTGGCTGTGGATCAAAACTCTTTGAATTTTACAGTATGCCAGCGGATGAGCAGGCGAAGGAAACCTGGCAGTCTGTGCTTGGTGGTGTCAGAGCGATGCAGCTGACCGTGGAGGACTATTCAAAATTAGGGTCTGCCGAAGGCGGTGCGGCATCTGATACTATAAAGATCGAATT
>JAQYOU010000074.1 GCA_028727105.1 bacterium | reverse complement strand
CCAAGATGAGATATCCCAGTTTTAAACTGTAAGACCCCTGAAAGAGTATCAGGTAGATAGGGCAGAGGTGGAAGTACAGCAATGTATGGAGCTGACTGTTACTAATCGGTCGAGGGCTTGACCAAAAAGGAAAAAAGCGGTCTTGAAAAGACAGGCATGAGAAAACAGATTTATCTGTGAGGGAATGGCTGGCTTTGAAAGAACATTTGCTTGCAAATGACACTGAGATGAAGCGAAGCGGAATCGAAGTGACCGGTTTCGAAATAGATTTGTTTCCAAATCGGAAATCTGTATGAAGTTTTGAAGGTATATACCTTTTATAAGGCCTCATGGCTCAGTTGGTTAGAGCGCCGCCCTGTCACGGCGGAGGTCGGGGGTTCGAGTCCCCCTGGGGTCGTTTGTGGGATCTTAGCTCAGCTGGGAGAGCATCTGCCTTACAAGCAGAGGGTCACAGGTTCGAGCCCTGTAGGTCCCATTTTTAAGGTCAAGGCACAAAAAAGTGTTGTACGCCGATGTGGCTCAATTGGCAGAGCAGCTGATTTGTAATCAGCAGGTTATCGGTTCGAGTCCGATCATCGGCTTTACAACTTAATAGTTGTTATGGATGGATTCCCGAGTGGCCAAAGGGGACAGACTGTAAATCTGCTGCAAATTGCTTCGGTGGTTCGAATCCACCTCCATCCATTTAAAATTTAATATCGCGGGGTGGAGCAGTCTGGAAGCTCGTCGGGCTCATAACCCGAAGGTCATAGGTTCAAATCCTATCCCCGCAACTCAATGCCCAGTTAGCTCAGTTGGTAGAGCAAAGGACTGAAAATCCTTGTGTCTTTGGTTCGATTCCGAAACTGGGCATTTTTATGTTAGAAAACAGCACATTTGTGCTGTTTTTTCTTGCTTTCTCTGTAGAATGAGATCAAAGATACCGGAGAATTTGCAAATTAGAAAGGAATCATATATAATAATATTTATTCAAAAATTCATAAGGGAGGCAGAAACGATGGAATTGATCATGCAATATGGGCCGGCTGCTGCATGGATGGCACTGGTTATTATTTTTTTAGTTGTTGAATTAGTAACAGTAGGTCTGACAACGATCTGGTTGGCAGGAGGTGCGTTTGTTGCTTTTATTCTGGCGGCAGTCGGAGCAGGCTTCTGGGTGCAGTTGATAGCATTCTTTGCAGTGTCATTTGTGTTGATCTATTTTACGCGTCCGTTTGCCGTCAAGTATTTGAACCCACGCAGAACTCGCACAAACAGCGAGGAGCTGATCGGGGAAGTCGTGAAAGTGATCGAGCGTATTGATAATCGTGAAGCGGAAGGAAGAGCTCTTGTAAAGGGGCTTGAATGGAGTGCGCGTGCAGTTTCAGATGATATGATCATCGAAAAGGATACGTTGGTAAAGGTTGTCCGTATCGAAGGTGTAAAGCTGATCGTTGAGCCCATAGAAGAAGCCCAGAAACAGGAAGCATAGAGGCAGATAGAAAAAATGTGTAAGTGTACGGAAAAGTTACATGATATTTATTTGATACGTCATGGAAAAACTACAGGAAATATCGAAAAAAGGTATGTCGGCAGCACGGATGAAGGCTTATGTGAGGCTGGTATTACGGAGATCAACGGGCGCAGAGATATACTTCTGCGCTCGTTTTCAGTAGCGGATGAACATCATATGAGATCAGAAATGAAGGTTGCATATGCGCTTGATATGCTGCCAAAACGAGTGTATGTCAGTCCGATGCTTCGCTGCAGGCAGACAGCAGAGCTGTTGTTTCCCGGTGTGGCTCAGAAAGTGGTGGCGGATCTGCGCGAGATGGATTTTGGACAATTTGAATATAAAAACTATAAAGAACTAATGGATGATATTAGATATCAGGCATTTATTGATAGCGGTGGTCAGTTGGACTTTCCCGGGGCAGAGCCCCAAAGGCAGTTTCGGAATCGGATACAAACGGCATTTTTGAAGTGTATGGAGGAGGAAGCAGCTGCATTTGAGGGAGAAAGAACAGAAACGTCGAAGGAGCCTCTTGTTTTTGTCATACATGGGGGAACGATCATGGCTATCATGGAGAAATACGCCAGGCCGCGCAGGGGCTATTTTGACTGGCAGACCGGTGCGGTCCGCGGTTATCGATGTGTGCTAAAGCGTCAGGCAGGCAGTTATTATCTTGAGGATGTGACAGAGATTTAAGCGGCTTAGACGCAACCGGTGAATAAGCCGACCAAACAGGTTTTATGCGACAGAAATAAACAAAAAACGTCAATTGTATAGTTTGATTGTACAACGATTATTCTTTGAATATTTCATAAAAGTGACTCGTTTTGTATACTTTATCATGATAAGAAATTATTTTTATGAAATGGTTAACTGTCTGAAACGGATGTAATGATTTATGCTGAAGGGATTGGGCAGTCGGGAAAAGTGGAGGATCATAATGGAAAATATTGTACAATCTGTGGAGCGCAAAGCATTTGGCGTTGCAATTGATGCTACCTTAAAACATATCAACAAAGATCGACAAAAGGGTCTGCTGCAGATACTGGATCTGACCAGGAAGCTGATGGGTGGCAATTTCAGTGAAGCTGCCTATGAGGGAGCCAAAAAGCTTATCACTGATCCGGAGAGCAAATGGATGCATTATGTAAACCATTTGCTGGATGAGACGGATCCGCATGTTGCAAAGATGACCGCCTTGAATCTTGGCTATCAGGCTGCTTTTCAGGGAACAAAGACGATCCGGCAGATGCGGGAGAAACACAAGTGTAATATTCCGTGGTTGATCCTGATGGATCCAACCAGTGCATGCAATCTGCACTGCACCGGGTGCTGGGCTGCAGAATATGGTAATAAACTGAACCTGACCTTCGAGGAGATGGACCGGATCGTTACGGAGGGTAAAGAGCTTGGTATTTATTTTTACATGATGACCGGTGGAGAACCGCTGGTTCGTAAAGCCGATGTGATCAGGCTTTGTGAAAAACACAATGAATGCGCGTTTCACTGCTACACAAACGGAACATTGGTTGATCAGAAATTGTGTGAAGACATGAAGCGGGTCGGAAACCTGTCCTTGTCGATCAGCCTGGAAGGATTTGAAGATGCGAATGACTTCCGTCGTGGGGAAGGCGTCTACAAAAAAGTGATCGATGCGATGGATCTTTTGCATGAGAATGGACTGATCTTCGGAACCTCTGTCTGCTACACATCGAAAAATATGATGTCCGTCACGAGCGATGAGTTTTTTGATCTGCTCATCGAGCACGGAAGTCGCTTTGCATGGTATTTCCATTTGATGCCTGTAGGAATGCATGCGTCACCGGATCTGATGCCCACAAAGGAGCAGCGTGAGTACATATATCATCGGATCCGCGAAGTGCGTGGGATGAATGGCGGAAAAGAGATCTTTGTCATGGATTTTCAAAATGATGGTGAGTATGTAGGCGGTTGTATTGCCGGTGGACGAAACTACTGCCATATTAATCCGAACGGAGATGTGGAGCCCTGTGTATTTATTCACTATTCAGGTGCGAATATTCGCGAAAAATCATTACTGGAGTGCTTGAAACAACCGCTTTTTATGGAGTACCGCAAGGGACAGCCCTTTAATGATAATATGCTGCGGCCTTGTCCCATGTTAGAGAATCCGGAACTGCTTGTGGAAATGGTACATCGTTCCGGTGCACATTCCACCGATGTGGAGCAGGCAGAGCCCGTGGAGCATTTGTGTGAGAAGTGTAAGAAGTACGCAAAGGAGTGGGCTCCGACAGCCGAGAAGTTGTGGACATGCGGACATTTCACACAGAAAGGTTATGTCAACTTCGCAAAGGATGAAGAGAAAGCGTTACTATAAGAGACGTGTGATATGAAGGAATTCATCTGTACATACGCAGTGCAATCGTATATAGACAGCGTTTGAAAGGGATCATATGGGTAGAAATCTCCTATATGGTCCTTTTTTCAATACAAAACAAGAAATTCTGCAGTAAAAAATATTCAAGGAGGACGAATTATGGTATGATTATAATTTAGGATAAACCATGAGCAAACATGAAATGGCGCATGGTTTTGAAGAGACAGATCATGAAATAAATGCGAGGGATCCCGGATATGTTATTGGATGGAAAAAATGGCGAAAGGCTGCTGTGTGAGGAAATTGAAGACGGAGCGCTTCGATTGTGCCGTGTTTTTGGCAGCGTGGATGTGTTGGAATTACCGGATACAGTGGATGGAAGATCTCTTCGTGTTATCGGAGCTTATTGCTTTGCGGAGAAGGGGCGACTGCCACAGGCGCTTGCTGACGAGACGATGATGGCAGGACTTGGAGACGGAACCACTGCTCCCGACGGGATATTACGCCCACTGAACGGGAATTATTTAAAGGAGATCGTTTTGCCGGATACCGTAACTTGTATGGAAACCTATGCGTTTTACAACTGCAGGAAGCTGGAGCGTCTGACAGCCGGGGCAGCGCTTACAGAAGTGAACAGTGATGCGTTTATGAACTGCCGTTCGCTGCATACACTGGTGATCCGCGCAGCGGCAGGTGATGCGACAGGACTTCCGTTTTTGCTGAACCAGCTGACGTCAGAGCTTTGTGTAGAATTCACGGGCAACGGAGGAGATAAGGTCCGGCTGCTTTATCCGGAGTATACAGAGAGCTATGAGGAAATAGGCCCGGCACATATTTTTGGCCTTCACGTAGAAGGAGAAGGATATCGCGCTAGAAAGCAGTTTTCGAACGGCAGGCTGGATGCAGCAGGCTACGATCTGGTATTTGAAAAGGCAAGTAATGAAGAACAGTTTTTGACTTTAATGAAGATGGCGCTGTATCGTTTGGAATATCCCTTTGATCTGTCGGAGGTTGCAAGGGCTCGATATGAGGCTTATATTGCAGCACATGAAACAGCGGTCATGGAACGGCTGGTGCAGCTGCAGGATGAGGAAACCTTACAAATGCTGTGCAGGCAATCGCTGATCTCGGATCATGCTGTGCAGGCAGCCATTCTGCAGGCCGTGTCTGACGGTTGGACACGAGGGGTTGCCGGAATCATTCGATGGAGGAATGAACATGCATGCTGAAACGCAAATGGAATGGGAAAGTCGGATGTTCGACAAAGTGATCGCATATCTGAGAGATGAGCTTTGTATCGATCTTCCTTATATGGAACGTGCGTTGTCAGCATTGGACCCGCAGGGGAAAGAGAATGTACAAGCATTTGCCACAGAGGGTATTCACCTTTATTATCCGCCGGCGCATTATCTGAAGGTGTTTGAGGAAAATGAGCTGTTTTTGCGGAGAGCATATCTTCATACCGTTCTTCATTGTCTGTATGCACATTTGTGGCAGCGGGGAGACCGGGAGGAATTCAGATGGAATGTGGCTTGTGATATAGCGGTGGAGCATGTGATTGACGGATTAAAAAAGAAGTCAACGCATCGGCTGCTAAGCTGGCAGCGACAGACGGTCTATGAAGCAATAAAGGAAAAGCATATCATTTCGGCAGCCGGGATCTATGAGCTTCTTACGGAGGAACAGCCGGAGCGTTTGCGTGCGCTGGCACTGGAGTTTTATACAGACGACCATGCGTTGTGGGGAATGAAGGACAGCAAAAGTCCTATGCCGGATCAACCACGGCAAAGTGATGAGACACAGAAAAAATGGCAAAAGATCGCTCGTCAGGTCCGGTTCCAAAAGGAGAAGAGCGATCAATCGGAGGACGCAGCGGCAGCAGCCATGCAGGTAGAGATTGCTGCTCAAAAAAAGCGGCGCAGTTACAAAGATTTTTTGATGAAATTTGCCGCTTTTCAAGAGAATATGCGGTGTGATATAGACGCGTTTGATCTCAACTATTACACATACGGACTGCAAATCTACGGAAATCTGCCGTTGATCGAACCGCTGGAAACACGAGAGGAGCGCAGGATCTCGGAGTTTGTAATCGTGGTGGATACCAGCTATTCCACAAGCGGAGAGCTGGTGCGGTCGTTTTTACAGGAAACGCTGCACATTTTGTTGGAGCAAAACGCCTTTTTTACAACTGCGAAGGTACACCTGATTCAGTGTGATGATATGGTGCAGGAGGATCTGATCATACAGAGTGCGGCACAGGCGCAGGAAATCCTTGCACATTTTGAGATCAAGGGCGGCGGAAATACAGATTTTCGACCGGCATTTACGTATGTTGAACAGCTGAGAAAGAACGGAGAATTGCGAAATTTAGGTGGATTATTATATTTCACTGATGGAAACGGAACCTATCCGGCCAAAAAACCGGATTATCCGTGCGCATTTCTCTACTTGGATGCCTATAACGAGGAGGATGTGCCCGCCTGGGCGATCCAACGTAAATTAGATGGAGAAGATCGATCAGTACAGTAAGGCTGGGCAGGAAGACAAATGCACCTGCGCTGCCGTAGGAATTACGGGAGGAAAATAATTATGAATATCGCGCAGGCGAAAGATGAGATCAAGCATACGGTACAGGCATATCTGAAAAAGGATGCAGAAGGAAATTATAGAATACCATCTGTCCGGCAGCGGCCGATCCTTATGATCGGACCGCCCGGTATCGGAAAAACACAGATCATGGAGCAGATTGCTGAGGAGTGCAAAGTTGGACTGGTGTCCTATACCATCACCCATCATACGAGACAGAGCGCGGTGGGCCTGCCGATGATCACCCAGGAAACCTATGAGGGCAACACCTATTCCGTGACGGAATACACCATGAGTGAGATCATAGCAAGCGTTTACCGCTGTATGCGGGATGAGGGAAAAAAGGAAGGGATCCTTTTTATTGATGAGATCAACTGTGTGTCTGAGACGCTGACGCCTGCGATGCTGCAGTTTTTACAGTGCAAGACATTTGGCAATCGGGCAGTACCACAGGGATGGATCATCGTTGCGGCCGGTAATCCGCCGGAATATAATAAGTCTGTGCGGGATTTTGATATGGTGACGCTGGATCGTGTTCGTTCCATCGAGGTGGACGCAGACCTGGATATTTGGATAAATTATGCCGCTGAAAAGCATATATACGGGGTAATATTGAGCTATCTGCAGCTGAGAAAAAAGAACTTTTACCGCATAGAGACGGATGTAGACGGCTTGCGGTTTGTGACAGCCCGGGGCTGGGAGGATCTTAGTGTGCTCATGCAGATGTATGAGGAATTAGATATTCCTGTCACGGAGGATGTGATCGGTGAATACCTTCGTCTGCCGGAGGTTGCAGAGGATTTTTATGCTTATTATGAGCTTTACCGCAAGTACAGGGATGACTACGGCATCCGGGAGATCCTGCGGGGACAGGCGCAGCCCGCCATGTTTGAACGCTTGATGAAAGCAGACTTTGATGAACGTGTTTCTGTCGTAAATCTGCTGCTTGACGCATTAAAGGAGCCCTTATGTGAGCTGTTTGAAACGAAATGCTTTACAGGCACACCGCAAAGTGATACACTTTCTGCGGCTATGACACATGCATTTGAGTTTTTGGAGGATGCATTTGGAACCGAAGGCTCACAGGAGATGCTGTTGTTTGTGACAGGGCTTACGATGTGCAGGGAGGCAGCTGTTTTTCTGGCAATGAATCCACAGCCGAAATATATGAAGTATAACGAGCTTCTGCTTGGCGGCGGGCGCAGACAGAAGCTGCTGCAGGAGATACGGTCTTCATGACGATAGGAAAGAAGAAAAAGTAGTCTGTTTTACGACAGATAGAAAAATTATATCAGGAATAAATAAAGGGGAAAAAGATGGATATCGGAATTATCTTTGGGCAGATGCTGGTTTTGCTTGCCATGATGCTGACGGGCGCATTTGTCTATAAAAAGAACTGGATCGGGGAGGAAGGCTCGGCGAATATCTCTAAGCTGGTAGTCAATGTGTTTAACCCGCTTTTGGTCATTGGCGGTGTGCTTGGCGATACGGACGCGATCAGCCGGGAGAAGATCATCGGCAATCTGCAGCTGGTGATCTTGTACTATGTCATCGCGATCATATTTGGCATTTTGCTGGCGTGGGTGCTTCATCCGCCGAAGAACTTAAAAAGCATCTATGTGCTGATGGCAACCTTTTCAAATCTGGGATTTATGGGTATCCCGGTTGCAAAGAGTCTGTATGGCAGTGAGGGAGTGGTATATGTTTCCTTTTATATCCTGCTGTACAATGTGATCGTCTATACCTATGGAATGTCTTTGGCACGCCGGGCTGCACGGGAGAAAAACGGCATGGACCGTGCGGAAAAGACAAATCTTGCTGTGTCGCTCAAGCGAATGATCAATCCGGGGGTTGTGGCAGCACTTCTGGCACTTGTGATCTTTGCTGCAGGGATCAAGATGCCGGCACCGGTTGTTTCGCTGTGCGAGTACATGGGAGATACCACGATCCCGCTGTCTATGATGATGATCGGTATCTCGATCGCAAAAGCGGATCTTAAGAGCTATCTGAAAGATGTCAGGATGTATGCGTTTATTTTGCTTCGAATGGTTGCCATGCCGGTCATTATCGCACTGCTCATGCGAAATATGGGCTTTGACCCGGTAGTATTTGGTGTGTTCATCGTAGAGCTTGCCATGCCGATCGGAAGCGTGATCGGTCTGTTTGCGAAAGAATGCGGTGCAGATGATGCCTACTGCATGAAAGGCACGGTGCTGAGCACCCTGGCGTCGATCATTACCATACCGTTTGTCGGACTCTTTTTATAGCATTTCGAAGTGTTTCAGCCGAAGTGATCATGGGGGAACCGGATTTTTGTATCAGAAAACGCAAAGGAGAAGTATTGATGGGAAAAATAGAATTGTGGAAGGAGTCCTACCGTATAGGAAATGATGTGATCGACAATCAGCATGAGGAGCTGTTCCACCGGATCGAAAAGCTGATCGAGATGGCCCAGAGTGCAGATCTGGAGGCAAATCGTAAGCAGTGTGAACAGATGGTAGATTATCTGGTCCAATATACGGAGTTTCATTTTGTTTCAGAGGAAGCGCTGCAGAACCGAGAGGGATATATCGACTATGAGCAGCACAAAAAGATTCATCAGGAGTTCCGCAATACAGTGATGGTGTATCGCCAGCGTATGGCGGAAGAGTTTTCGGTTTCCATGCTCAAGCGTTTCCTCGGAACACTGCTGACCTGGCTGACCGTACATGTGCAGGGCTGTGACCAGAAGATCATGAAAAATGAACCGATCGCAGAACAGCGTGCATCAGCAGATGTAGAGGATGTGGTGGAGAGTGTGCTGAAGAAGCTTTTGACAAACCTCTACGGTATCGAGATCACGGAGACCACCACCAGACGATATGGGTCAGAGCTTCGAGCCAGTGTGATCATACGGATCATTCTGACAGGGGAAGACGACCACATGCTGCTGTTTGGACTATCCGAGCGACTGGTGAAGATCCTCTATCATAAGATCAGCGGGCTTTTCATCCAGGAGATGGATTATCTGGATGAACTGGAGGAATCCGCATTGATCGAGCTGGGAGACATCATGGCAACGTACATCATGGGCGCGCTTGTGAATAAAAAGATCACAGATTACAAATTTTCAGGAGCTTTGTATTTTTCCGGGTACGATGAGAAAGAATTCAATACGGATCATGTGATCACAGACGCACAGACAAAATACGGGACAATGGAAGTTCTTTATTGCCGTTTGTAAGAAAAGCAGGAGGTTCTGATGAGATTTTATACAGAAAACGAAGTAGAGACATTTGATTTTGGAGAAGCGCACATCAGCGAGATCCGTTTTGGGCTGGGTCCGTTTTATATGCTGGTAGATAACGTGAAGATCTTAGAACAAAACAGCTGTAATCGTGACGTACGTACGATGCGTACCAACGGACTGACCTTTCGTATCATCGATCCGCAGATCGTGGCAGTGACGGAAGAAGGCTGCAAGATCTATAATGCGGATGGTGTGCTTCAGAAAGAGGTTCCGGACCGGACGGTCAGCCCGGAGGAGTATGCGAAGCTTTGCAAAGAACTGGAAGAGGCTGTGATCTACAAATTGGAAAAAACAGGTGATAGTTATTGCATTTCCATTGATGCGGAAGAACATGAGTATACAATGGAGATCAAAGGAAGCGGTGACAGCGAAGAGTGGGATCGATTTATGAATCTCGCTGAGCTTTGATTCGGTGCAGGAACGAAAACAGTTACGAATAAATTTCCTCTGTTTGCAGATAATAGTAGCACACAGAACAAATGGAGGAAACTAGCAGCATGAAAGCAACAGGCATTGTCAGAAGAATTGATGACCTGGGACGCGTAGTCGTGCCCAAGGAAATCCGGCGGACGCTTCGCATACGTGAAGGCGACCCATTGGAAATATTTACAGACCGAGAGGGAGAGATCATTTTAAAAAAATATTCACCGATCGGGGAACTCAGCCAGTTTGCAGGGCAGTATGCGGAGGCGATGGCGCAGACGACCGGTCATCTGGTGTGTATCACGGACAGAGACCATGTGATCGCCGCTTCCGGAGCCGGGAAAAAAGAATTTGAGGGCAAGCCCATCAGCCGCGAGCTGGATGAAGTGATCGAAGAGCGCCGGACACTGGTGGCGAGCCGGGACGAAAACAACTTTATAAAGGTCACACTGGATGACAGCGGTGCGTATGTCACGCAGGCGATCAGCACGATCATCTGTGAAGGAGATGCCATCGGATCGGTGATCCTGTATGACAAAAATGAAAAAGTGCGGATGGGCGAAACAGAAAACCAGCTGGTCCTTATTGCAGCAGGCTTTTTGGGAAAGCAGATGGAGCAATAGTACCGGACAAAAAGGCGGACAATTTTCACAAAAGCTCTCTGATTTACAAAAAACCCCTCTTTTTTCTTTTATTTTATCGTATAACTAAGTATAATAGGAACGGTAATATGAGAGAAAAAGGAGGGGACTTTTTTATGGCAGATATTTATGTGGCAGATGATCGCCGATACGAAAAGATGGTATATAACCGGGTGGGAAACAGCGGATTGAAATTTCCGGCTGTATCTCTTGGTTTTTGGCACAATTTCGGAACAAAAGACAGCTATGACAATATGAAGGCTATGTGTCGTGCTGCGTTTGACTGTGGGATCACACAGTTTGATCTGGCAAACAATTACGGACCGGTAAACGGTGCGGCGGAAGCAAATCTTGGCCGGATCTTAAAAGAGGACTTCGCGCCTTACCGCGATGAGCTGATCCTCACGACAAAGGCAGGCTATACTATGTGGGACGGACCTTACGGAGACTGGGGCAGCAAAAAGTACCTGGTTTCCAGTCTGGATCAGAGCTTAAAGCGCCTGGGTGTAGATTATGTGGATGTTTTCTATCATCACCGGATGGATCCGGAGACGCCGTTGGAGGAGACGATGGAGGCGCTGGCCCAGATCGTGCGAAGCGGAAAGGCATTGTATGCGGGGGTTTCCAATTATAACGAAGAATATACAAGAAGGGCCATCGCGATCATGAAGGAGCTTCACTGTCCGCTCATCGTCAATCAGCGCAGATATTCTATTTTTGACCGGGGGATCGAGCAGGATGGAGTGAAGTCTTACTGTAAAGAGGCCGGAATGGGTATCATTGCATTTAGTCCGCTGGCACAGGGACTTCTGACCGATAAATATCTGCAGGGAATTCCTGCCGATAGCAGAATTGCGCGTGATCCGCGGTTTTTACAGGCAAGTGCGCTCACACCGGAGCGGCTGGAGCAGATCCGTGCATTGAATGAGATCGCACAGAACCGTGGACAGACGCTGGCCCAGATGGCACTGTCATGGATCCTTAAGGATGATGAGGTGTGCTCAGTCCTGATCGGAGCCTCCAGACCGGAGCAGATCACAGAGAATGCACGCATTGTGGAGAAATGTGAGTTTACCATTGATGAACTCAATAAGATTGAGGAAATCAGCAACTGAAATTGAAATATTAAAAAGAGATTTAAGAAATTATGGCAAGAAGGAAAAAGAAGAGTAACAAAAAGCTAAAGGCGATCCTGATCTCTCAGGTGATCCTGCTGACGCTTATTTTAGGCGCCTTGGCCGTATACTTTTTCGGAGGCTACGCGACAAAGATCAAGGAGCTCCGCGTGGAAGCAGACCAGCTGGTCAAGGATTCTACGGAGGAAACCTTCCGGGCATCGCAGACAAGTGTGGTCTATGACGTTAACGGAAAAGAGATAACGGTTGTAAAGGGTGAAAAAGACAGCTATTATCTCGCCTATGATAACATACCGGAAGGGGTAAAAGCGGCAATTGTAAGCATTGAGGACAAAAAGTTTTATAAGCATCGCGGTGTGGATTTTAAGGCGATCGTCCGGGCGGGCGTGGCTATGCTGAAAAATCAGAAGATCACACAGGGCGGAAGTACGATCACGCAGCAGCTTGCCCGTACGGTTTTTCTGTCTAATGAGAAAAGCTGGGAGCGAAAGGTAGAAGAGATCTTTATCGCAGTCGGTTTAGAGAAAAAATACAGTAAGGAGCAGATACTGGAGTTTTACTTAAACAATGTATATTTCGGAAACGGATATTACGGGATCGAGGCAGCAGCCAGAGGATATTTCAGTAAGGGCGTGAATGAGCTGGAGCTGGCAGAGCAGGCATTGCTGTGCGGCGTTCCCAATAACCCAACCATCTACGATCCGGTGGAGAATCCGCAAAATGCCATCTCACGACGGGATCGCATCCTGAAGCAGATGTATGATGATGGCAAGATCCTGTATGACACATACGAAGAAGAAACGAGCAAAACACTCACGCTAAAGCGTCCGAAGCGGAAAAAATATGATTATGTTGAGACATATACCTACTATTGCGCAACCCGGGCTCTTATGGAGCAGAATGGATTTGTTTTCCAGACGGAGTTTGCGGACGCGGCGGCAAAGGAAGCGTATACGGAAGCCTATGACGAGATGTATGCGGATTGCCAGAAATCATTATTTACCGGAGGATACCGGATCTATACCTCCATCGACCTGAATATTCAAAAGGAGCTGCAGCAGGCGATCGACGATGGCCTTTCTGATTTTACGGATACGACGGAGGAGGGTATTTATAAGCTGCAGTCCTCCGGTGTATGCATAGACAATGAGACCGGACGCGTGACAGCGATCGTGGGAGGCAGAAGTCAGGACTTTAACGGATACACGTTAAACCGTGCTTATCAGAGCTTTCGCCAGCCGGGCAGCTCCATCAAGCCGCTGATCGTATACACGCCGCAATTAGAGCGGGGTTATTCACCTGACTCCATCGTTAAGGATGAAAAGTTTGAGGGAGGTCCGTCTAACTCAAACGGCAGATATTCCGGTAACATTACACTTCGCCATGCGGTGGAACAGTCGAAAAACACCATTGCCTGGAAGCTTTTGGAGGAACTGACACCCGCGGTGGGACTGGAATACTTAAAGCAGATGAATTTTGCAAAGCTGGATGCGCGTGATGAAGTGCCCGCAGTGGCATTAGGCGGCTTTACCTATGGCATGTCAGCGGTTGAGATGGCAAGCGGATACGCAGCGATCGAAAATGACGGTGTTTACCGGGAGCCTACCTGTATCGCCCGGATCGAAGGTGCAGACGGCACCATACTCTATGAAGCGACCGCAAAGGAAAAACAGGTGTATGAGCAGAATGCGGCGCGCACGATGACAGATATTCTGAAGGGAGTTATGACGGTTGGAACAGCAAAAGGTCTGGATCTTGGCGCCATGCCTTCCGCAGGAAAAACCGGAACAACCAATGATCATAAGGACGGCTGGTTCTGCGGATTTACCCGCTATTACACGACGGCTGTATGGGTGGGCTATGATTCTCCCCAGGAGATGAAGGACCTGTACGGATCCACCTATCCGGGACATATCTGGCAGGATTTTATGAAAAAGCTGCATGAAAATAAGGAACCACTGGATTTTATGCCGTATGTCAGCTATAATGATAGTATTCATGTAGCAGAGCCTGAACCTGAGGAAGAGCCTGAGCAAGAACCGGAAGAGCCCCCTGTGGACATTCCCGGCGAGGTAACAGAGCCAGAGGAACCTGTTCAGCCGGAGGATCCGGTCGAGATCCCGGGTGAAACGGAGCCTGAGGAACCCCCGGAGCCGGAAGAGCCGGAGACACCGGAGGAACCTGCAGAGCCGGAAGAGCCGGTGGAACCGGAAGAACCTGAGGAAGGGGAAGGCGAAGTGATCATCATTGACTGATAAGGAGAGAACGATGAAAACATACGGATTTGGCGTAGACATCGGAGGAACAACCGTAAAGCTGGGACTGTTCCGTACCGATGGAGAATTACTGGACAAATGGGAGATCCCCACACGCAAGGAAAACGATGGATCACAGATCCTGCCGGACGTAGCAGCATCCATCAAAGAAAAGATCGCAGAAAAGGCAATTGCAGCAGATGATGTACAGGGCATTGGCGTAGGCGTGCCCGGACCGGTGACACCGGAAGGCATTGTTCGCAAATGTGTGAATCTTGGCTGGGGCGTATTCAATGTAGAGGATGCGCTTTCCGAACTGACCGGATATCCGGTAAAGGCCGGAAATGATGCAAACGTTGCAGCACTGGGTGAGCTGTGGCAGGGCGCAGGAAAAGGCGCAAAAAACATCGTAATGGTAACACTTGGAACCGGAATCGGCGGCGGAGTGATCATTGACGGGCGTATTGTAGCCGGATCCACCGGAGCAGGCGGCGAGATCGGACATCTTCCGGTCAACGATGAGGAGACACTGACCTGCGGATGCGGCAAAAAGGGTTGTCTGGAGCAGTATGCATCAGCAACCGGTGTCGTTACATTAACAAAGCGCGCGTTAGAGGCATCGGATCAGCCCAGCAGCTTGCGTGATCTGTCAGAGATCACGGCAAAGGACCTGTTTGATGCAGCAAAAGCAGAGGATGCACTGGCACAGGAAGTGTTAGAGCAGTTCGGTTCGATCCTTGGAAAAGGCCTGGCTACCATCGCATGCGTTGTAAACCCGGAGATGTTTGTCATCGGTGGCGGTGTGTCTAAAGCCGGCACGATCATTACCGATGTGGTAGAGAAATATTACACACCGAACACCTTCCATGCATGCCGCGAAGCACAGTTTAAGCTGGCTGAGCTGGGAAATGATGCAGGAATCTATGGATGCGTGAAAATGATTTTGTAAAAAATTAAAAAAAGTACTGGACAAAGTGAAAAATCTATGCTAATATAATCTTCGCTGTGGTGCTTCGGGCATGACAGCGAAGATAGCAGGATTTTTTGATCCGCACTTCGATGCGTGGCTCAGCTTGGTAGAGCGCTGCGTTCGGGACGCAGAGGTCGCAGGTTCAAATCCTGTCGCATCGACTTCCATTCATCTTTGAAATGGAACGCTGGTTTAGGCATAATCAAATAACGATGCGTGGCTCAGCTTGGTAGAGCACTACGTTAGGGACGTAGGGGTCGCAGGTTCAAATCCTGTCGCATCGATTGAAAATTCATAGTGTGAACAATATATATTGTTTGCGCGATCACATAGATATTCTGTGACATATGGTCACAGATTTTTTTTACAATTTTTTCTGTGAGCAGTAACCACTCAGAAAAAATAGTGTCATTTGAGATGGAGAGAACCATATACTCTCCATCTTTTTCAATATTAGGTGGCTGCTTTGGATCCGGCAGCCAGAGAGGAGAAGGTATGTCAGAGCAGGAGATCGTGGAATTATATCTGGCAAGAAATGAGGAAGCAGTAAGAAAAAGTGAGGAGATCTATGGCGCCTATTGCCATACGATCGCATTTCGGATATTAAAGGATGAAGGCGAGGCGGCAGAATGTGTCAATGATACGTGGTTTCAGGCATGGCGGACGATCCCGCCTACAATTCCGCAAAATTTAGGTGCATACCTGGCGAAGATCACGCGAAATCTGTCCTTGAACCGCTATCGCAGAGCGCATCAGAAGAAGCGGGAGGCAGACCGGGTGAGCATCTGTCTGGATGAACTGCAGGAATGCGTGGCGGGTGGTGTGACACCGGAGCAGATCATAGAGAAGAAGCATTTGGGTCAGGTCATCAATGATTTTTTGCGGGGATTATCAAAAGAGGAGCGCATCATGTTTGTGCGGCGCTATTTTTATATGGACTCTGTAGCAGAAGTGGCAGAACATTTGAATTGCAGTGAGAGCAAGGTGAAAACAACGATGTTCCGCTGCCGTAAAAAGCTGCAGGAGATTTTGATCCGAGAGGAGGTATGTGCATGAAATCAGAAGAATTATTACAGGCAATCGGAGAGATCGACGAGGATCTGATCGCGGAAGCCGCGGTGCCGGAGGTGGCGAAGGTGGTTTCTATCAATGATCATAGAAAAAAGCGAAACAAGCGGTGGGGAAGATGGATCGCAGGAGCAGCAGCCGCAGCAGCGGCCGTCATCATCCTGCTCCCGAATCTGAGCACTTCGATAGCTTATGCGTGGGAAAAGATCCCGGTACTTTCTACGATCGTAAAGGTTGTGGTATGGAGAGACTATCATGTAGAGGAAGGACGGTACGAGGCAAATGTATCCGTCCCCAAGGTCAAAGTAGAACCTGAGGACGGCGCAGACGAGGCGGTAAAGGAGCAGTTACAGCAGTCTGCTGACCAGATCAATGCATCTGTAAAGGAAATGACCGACCAGATCATAGCAGAATTTGAGGCCGGACTGGAAAACGACCCGGAAAATTATGGAGCCGACCACATTCATGTCGGACATGAGGTCGTGACTGACAACGACCGGTATTTTTCCATGAAGGTATGGTTCGTGGAAGAAATGGGCAGCGGTTTTGAGCAGGATCATTATTACACCATCGACCGGCGTACCGGACAGATCCTGACCCTGGCAGATCTGTTTGAAGACGACAGTTATATCGAAACGGTCAGCGAGGAGATCAAGCGCCAGATGGCGGAGCAGATGGCAGCGGACGAGAATGTTTATTACTGGCTGCATGATGAGGATATTCCGGAGTGGAACTTCAAGCAGATTTCAGAGGATCAGAGCTTTTATATCAGCGAGGACGGAACACTGGTCATCTGCTTTAATGAAGGAGATGTAGCACCGATGTATATGGGCTGCGTTCAATTTGAGATGCCGGCGACTGTCTGGCAGGAGTAAGCTTCCAAAGCAGGGCAACTGCGTGGGATGAAAGGATCGGGCAGCAGAAAAAGTCTCTTGCATGATATATGTGATTCGGGTATGATAGTGCTGGAAACAGTTTTTTGTTCAGGGGGGATTCGGAAGAATTTCCCCTGAAATAAAATGTTTTTGAAATGCACAATCAGAATGAACACGGGAGAAAATCATGGCAGAGAAAAAATGGAAGCTGGGAGATCTGGAATTCGACAGCGAACAGGAGTATCTGGATGCTTCAAAAGACTTAAAAAAGATCAAGTCCATCATGGAAAAGCATGACATCACAAAGCCGGCGGAGGCAAGGGCTGTATTAAAGGAAATAGCTGACAACCAGGTTTTTGTGTCATCCTATGGTGAGAAATTTGTGGAAAAGTTGGAAAAGACGGCAGCAGAAGCAAAACCGGCAGATGGACCGTCCGCAGGCCACGCAAAGCCCGCGGCGAAGAAAAAAGAAAAAAAGGTTCATATCATCACAAAGCGAAATATTTTGATCGGAATGATCATCATTGCGCTGTTGGTGGCAGCAAAATTTGTGATCCCTGAGGTGCTGCCGGGGCTGAGCGGGCAGGAGAGCACGGAGAAAGAGAATATCCATCGGAATCTGGTGCTTGCCTATGCAAAGAATCAGGTAGAGCTGCAGACCAGCTTTTACAATTATTATAAGAACGTCCTTGGCGAGGAGGCAGACGCCGCGCTGGCAGATGCCAACGGGCAGATATCGGAAGCCTACTGCATCAATCTTGCAGACGAAAATGTTTCCAAATATTCGGACGAACAGATCGAAGAGATCTATGTGAAGCTGATCACGGCGGGAGAGCTGGTCAATAACAGCTTTAACGAACCGCAGGCGATCACGGATCTGAAGGCAACGATCGCACAGGCCTCAGCAGCCGGAGTTCCCGGCAGCAGTGAGCAGCAGACGCCGGCAGGCGAAGCGGTCACAGACGGCAGCAGTAAGGTGAATCTTGTAAAAAAGATGATGGATTACCAGCAGCGGACGGCTGCACAGCTGGCATACAGCTATGGACGCTTTGACTTCTCCGATGCCGAGATAAAAGAATATGTGGCTGAGGACATGGAGAAAACCTTCAGTTACGTCATCTATGACATGAAGCTGTCTGACAGCGAAAAAGAAGCTTATTATGACGCTTTTTTAGAGGGTGGATTTTTTGACGGAAGCACACTGGTGCGTTTGGGAACCAATCCGGTTGCCCATAATCTGCCGGATCTGACCCCAAACATTCAGTTAAAGCATGCCGACGGCTCGGCAGAGAGCCTGTCCTGCTCCCAGCAGACCCTGGCCCCGGTGGCAAGCGTGGCCTACGAGCTGCATGACGGAAAGAAGGACGGATACCTGATCCTGCGGGGCAACGGCACGGGGATCGGCTTCATTCAGGACGATGACGGCAATTCCGTGACCACACAGGGCGACTATTTCCTGAACTGGAACGGAACCATCACCATTGGAGAATGGTATTATAACAGCTCCCAGATCGGCTTTCTGGTCAATGACCAGCGGGATGGGGGCATCCAGTATGTGTATGATCTGGTATATTAATGTGTAAATGTTGACCGCAGAGAGATCTGCGGTCGTTTGTTTACTTTACAGGCAAAAAGCTATATAATAGATGGAAAAGGAGGGGCACCAAACATGAAAATCGAGTCATTAAAAATACGCAACTACAAGGTCTTCCAAAATGTTGAAATAAAAGATATATCAAATTTGGCAGTATTTTTAGGGAAAAATGGAGTGGGAAAGACCACGTTTTTTGATGTGTTTGGTTTCCTGCATGATTGTTTGGGAAGTAATGTCAAAGCTGCGTTGGCAAAACGAGGCGGATTTCGAGAAGTCATCTCGCGTGAACAGGATGGAGATATTGAGATTGAGATAAAATTCAGACCATCTCAGGATGAACCTTTGATCACATATGAAATTGTAATCGGTTTGGATGACAAACAAAAAGCAGTAGTAAAAAAAGAGATCCTCCGTTTTCGACGTGGACAAAAGGGAGCTCCGTGGAAAATACTGGACTTTGCGTATGGAGAGGGTGTTGCAGCAGCCGGTACGCTAAATTCCTATGAAGATGTAAATCTTGCAACCAGAAAACCGCAAAAACTGGATTCGCCTGATATTCTAGCGATCAAGGGTTTGGGACAATTTAAGGAATTCGAGGCAGTGTCAACCTTCCGACGATTGATAGAAGACTGGTATGTTGCAGACTTTCGCATTGATGCAGTTCGGGAGCGGCAGGAAGCGTCTTATAGCGAACAACTGTCACGAACGGGTGATAATCTGTCTGCGGTGACAAAGTACATTTATGATAATTATCCGGAACGCTTTCAATTAATTATTGAGAAAATGCAGCAGCGCGTACCCGGTATAGAGCATGTAGAAGCACAAGAGACGCAGGATGGATATATTGTGCTTCGCTTTCAGGATGGAAAATTTAAAAATCCGTTTTCTTCAAAATTTGTATCTGATGGAACGATAAAAATGTTTACGTATTTGGTATTGCTGAATGATCCGTCGCAGCATGCCCTGCTCTGCGTGGAAGAACCTGAAAACCAGTTGTATCCGGAACTTTTGGAAGAACTGGCAGAAGAGTTTCGTATCTATGCAAATACCGGTGGACAGGTGTTTGTTTCCACACATTCGCCAGATTTTTTGAATGCGATTGCCTTAGATGAGATCTTTTATTTTGAAAAGAAGGACGGCTTTACAACCATACACAAAGCATCGGATAATACTTTGGCGAAATCTTTGTATGAGGCAGGAGACTTGCCAGGAGCATTGTGGAAACAGGGCTTGCTTACGGAGGGATAGGTATGAAATTAGTCTTTTTACTGGAAGAGAAATCCATGAAAGTATTTTTGGACAATTTATTGCCGAAGATTCTGCCTGCGAATGTTAGCTTTTTTACGATTCCACATGAGGGGAAAGCGGATCTGAAAAAATCACTCCCGATAAAGCTAAAGGCATGGAATGTTCCCGATTCCAAATTTATTGTTGTGCAGGATCAGGATTCCAATGATTGTAAAATACTAAAGCAGGAATTGTTAGATTTGTGCACCGGATATGATCGGAATGTGTTGGTAAGGATAGCATGTCATGAGTTGGAGGCATGGTACTGGGGAGATTTAAAGGCGGTAGAACAGGCCTATGGGAAAGATTTAAGTAAAGTCGGTAGAAAACGAACCTATAGAGTACCGGATGATATCGTATCTCCTAAGCGCGAATTACAGAAATTGTTGCCAGAACATCAACAGATCGCGGGAGCAAAACGAATCGCGCAGTACATAGATATTGATAGAAACACTTCTGTTAGTTTTCAAATGTTCATCCAGGGTGTTCAAAAAATGTGTGGATAAAATAAAGGGATCTATACGAAGTTAAAACAAAGCGGTGGTGAACCGATAAAAAGACGTGTTCACTGTCGCTTTATTTATCGTATGCCGTCAATGACATAGGATGATGTGTATGTTATTGTTAGTCATAACATATAGAAGGATCATCCTCTATATAGAAAAGAAAACCGAGGTAAAAAGGAAAAATTTAGGTATGACGGAGGAATTAAAAGAAGCTCTTAAAGAAATGCAGAATGAAGCGTATGAATGGGGAAAGATAGATGCAGCACAAGCAGCTCTATTCTCTGTACTGTCCACAAAAGGGAAGATAACGGAAGATATTAGGCAAGAGATTCGGAGACAGAAAAATTATAGAGGATTGATGCGATGGCTGGAAAGTGCAGTTGATATACCGAATGTAAGTGTATTTGAGGAGCGGATCATGTTCTAGATGATGCAGTAAATTGCTGAATTTTTGTTGAAAAAATGGCTGAAAATTTTTTCAGAATACTATAAAGTTCATCCAAAAATTACCGAAATATAAGGAAAGCAATACATGGGATAGGTCTGTAAAATTTTAAAAATTGTCAGACAATAATCTTTTTATCATAAAGTATTCGGGCAATGGAACGTGCCCGGACAAAAGGAAACCAATCGAAAGGATGGGCGTGCGTATGTACAGGGATGTAAAGAAAAAATTATTATCGGTGGCATTATGTATCTGTATGATCATAGGAATGGTGCAGGTGGTGCCGAAGGCGAAGGCGGCGACGACTACCACGCCTATTTCTGTGAGCGTGAAGGGCGGCGGAGGATCTAATGCAAGTCATGAAATAACGGTTACCGTTGATGATGATATCATATATGATGGGAAGCCCCATACAGCAACATTAGACCGTATTGATCCAGAGCTTCCCAATGCAGATTGTGATTTATATTATGAAAAGGACGGCGTGCGCGTAGATGCCCCGGTTGATGCAGGTGTATATAAAATATATGTGGAGGATAACACATACGCGTTTTCCGGTAGTGTTGGAACATTAACGATACAGAAAGCAAAAATAGCAAATGTTAACTTTAGTGTTGATACAGGAAAAATTGTTTTGATCAAAGATGCAAATGGGACAGTTCCTACTTTGTTAAATAGCAATATAGTTACAGATAATAATAAAATAATAAAAATACCATATGATTCCCAAAAAGGTTATACAATAGCTTCGATTAAAACATCTGGTACGCAGGAGTGTTTGGTAACTTTTTCAGATGCTGTAAAAAATAATTATTCAAATGCAGAAGAATTGAATAACGTAAAAGTAAGTTGCACTGCAGCATATGATATTGGGTCATATAGTAGCAAATATCAGATCGTTTTCAAAAATGGTGGTACTTATGAAGCAAATGGACAGCAGACATATTCAGGAAATAAATTTCAACCAACAGTAGCTATTAAAGATATATCAAACGATCTGATCATTGGAGAAATAGACAAGAACTGTATTTTCTATACACACCGTAGGAATGGTGGAGATCCGAGCAATGATGTAAAATCAGCAGGTGATTATGCTGTTAAGGTTGATTTTGGCTCAGCATCACAAGGCGAATATGAAACAATTGGAACAGAATTGTTTTCTGAAAGTTGTGAAACAGCAGATTATCATGTTACAGGAAAGCCTGTGAACGATTTATTTGTTTTTGTAACACAAAATGGAGAACGATTTGACATTAATCCGGCACATCCAGGACATAAGTCTTTGGTTATGGATTGGCAAGAAGGAAATGCCGTTGTGCCAAATATTTCATCTGTTGAAACGCAAGACGGCGCTATTTCGAAGGATTTATATTCGGTTACTTGTACGGATAATACGGCAGTCGGAATTGCAAAAATGTCGATCAAAGTTGCTACAGATGTGTATGAAGGCGTGCTGGAAATTCCATATTCCATCGCTAGTGACCTGAGATTTCAGACGATCAAGTTTAAGCGAGGAGATGATGGGTATACTGCTGAGGACAATATTGAATTGCCATATACAGGAACTGTGCAGATACCGTTTCAGAATGATAGTAGTTCGTTAAATGATGGGATTAAGATTATTAATGCAAATGTGAACGAAACCATATTGATAGAAAATGCTCATTATAAAGTGTATTATAGCTATCAAAAAGGTACAGACAGTTCAACAGGGGCGCCCATTTTTTCTGATGGCTTAACACGCGAACAGGCAATGTCTTCTTCAGAGTCGGAAAACATGAAAAAACCGGGTCTAAAAAAGATTAGTATTATCGGACAAGGTATGTATGAAGGACACAACCTTGAAAAGACATATAAAATCTTAGAAGTAGATATGGATCAGGCAACTTTATCAATTCCGTCAGAGGGGAATATTTACTATGATGGTCAGAAAAAAACACCTGCAGTGGAAGTGACATATAACGGGATTCCTCTGAATGAAGGAACTGATTTTGAGGTTAATTATACGAATAATATTAATGTAGAAGATGAAGCTACAGTAACCATTACAGCTAAAGAAGATAGTGGTTTTGTTGGTAGTCTTTCAAAAAGATTTAATATTAAACCTGTCAATATCAGAGATGCAAGAATTAATAATGCACCGTTTACTTATAATGCGAAGCCGGTGGATCCGGTCATCGTCATTGATGATCCAAAATATGGTACGGGATATTACTTCGAATTGAAGAAGGGTGTTCACTATGCAATCGTTGATGATGAAGGAAACACCTTGCAGGATCCATTGCCGTCAGATGCAAGTGACAGTGATTACACTTTACACATAAAAAATCTGAAGACTGATGAAGGTAACATCACCGGCGAAGGAAAAGATGTTTCATTTCAAATTAACAAAAAGAATATCGAAGACGGCGATATTGAGTTTGCATTGGAAGGTGTAAACGGTGACAATCGTGAGATCGAGTGGAATGGTGGCGAAACCAAACCGACCATTCGGACTTCTCTGCGTGAAGGGGACTATCATGCGGAGTATGTATGTGGTATTGACAAAATTGGTGTCGTGACAGGTGCCTCTGTTACGATTTCCGGCGATGAGAAAAACTATACAGGAACCATCACCCTTCGTTATACAATTACACCAAGAAAGCTGGATAGCAGTCCTTGCGAAATAACCACCGAGTTGACTGGTAGTGTCGGTGCTTACCAGATTCGCATGAAGGTGGTGGATCCCAATGTTACACTCGGAAGTAAGAATCTGGTTAAAGATGATGATTATGAGATCGTTAGTGTATTTTATAGTGATGGCATCAGTGAAAATCCGGTAGAAATTATAACTCCTGATTATACGCCATTTTCAGATGGTATTACAGTTAAAAAAGCCGGAAAGTACAGCATTACAATTAAAGGAAAAGCCGGTTCACGTTATTCAGATATAGAGGGACATACGTTGACTGTTGAGCAGACTTGTGGTACGGATCTGTCCGCAAACGGATCCTATGTTTCTATTGGTACTGGTGAATTTGGCTTAAGCTTTTCTCATGTATACAACGGTACGGTCATTACACCTGCTGCGTTTACATTGCGTAAGAGCGATGGAACTCCGTTGGAAAGTAATGAATCTTGTTTTACTGTGAAATATCTGAAGCAGTCTAAGACGAATACCAGTGAATATGAGTATGTGGATAAGCCGACAGCGATAGGAACGTATTACCTGGTGGCGACTGGAAATCCGGCGAAGGGTTTTTTTGGAACAACCCAGCGAACAGCGAAGAAAACGGAGGAGTATAGTGCGTATTATATGATCACTGCGCCTGTTTGGAGTGTTACAAATCCGATCACAGTAGAGCTTGTATCATCCGGTTCTATTACGTATGATCCGAGCGGAACAGAAAAGCCTCAGGTAGTGGCGAGCTATGGAGGCATTTCATTAACGGAGGGTACTGATTTTGAAGTAGTATGGCCAAAAGATCAAGCCGGATATAATGTGATTACTATCAGAGGTATTGGAAATTATAAGTACGAGAAGGGCGAGGTTAAAAACGAGGTTAGCAAAACCTATTATGTAAACCCTATTAACATTGCAACGAATAAAAAGATCACCGAGGTGACCCCTCCGGCTGAATATGGAAAGGACGATATTGGATTTAAATTGTATTTCAATGGTAAAGAACTGGATCCAGAAACATCCTACACCTATCAGGTTTCAGGTTCAGCAATTCGTGACGATGTAAATAACACATACAAGACAACCTATGTGGTAAAAGGAAAACAGCCAAACTTTACCGGAACAAGAGAGGTTAGTGTAGAGGTTTACAGAAATGTTATTACATCTGTGACAGAAGTTGATGGAAAGGATGCGCTTGAGGGTAAAGAGCCTGGATTTTATGTAGTATGGAATCAGGGTGAAATGGTTATTCCTGCATCGCAGGCTGCAATAGATGAGCAAGGAAGAGATCCTGTAAAGCCGGAGTTATTCAAGATTTACCATAAAAAGGAAAATGGAACAGTTGTTTCGTTAAAAAAAGGTACTTCTGAAACTGATCCGGATGGTGATTATTATATTGCCGGTTATGGTGCAAATAATGTTGCCGGATATTATGAAAATAATAAGGTCATTATTCAGGGTATTAACCGCTACGATGGTCGTCCGGAATTAAAATTCTGCCTGTATACGGACATCAGTGGTGCTAAGACAACCGATACCAGCTTTATTAAGAGCAGCGGTTCTAAGATCACAAAGGCAAGATGGAATGCTGCTGTGGCGTCTGCGGAAGGAGCTGGGTCTCTGATTCAGTTGTCAAACATCGACCAGTCCGGCGGACAGATCAGCCCGGATGAATATACGATTGTATGGGATACCAGACTTTATAATCCTGATGGCACAATGGCTGATCCGGATGCAGAGGACGATTATGTGGTTCGAATCATCGGAGGGGAAACGGCACCTCATTTCTACCGTAACGAGTTGTCAATTAAGTTTTCTATTGTCAATGATTTCAGTGAAGTAGATGTTATTGCTGAAAAGGTTGTTTATACTGCTACTCCGGCTGCACTGGGACGTAATGATCTGAGAGTAACCTTGGGAAATGCGGAACTGATCCGAGATGTTGATTATGAAGTGTTGGAAGATACCTATCGGGACAACCGTGCAATCGGTAAGGCATCCGTGACACTGAAGGGAAAAGGAAACTATGAAGGAACAAAGACCATTACATTTGATGTAGTTTATCCGTTTAATAACATGGTTTTCTTTATTGAAAAAGGCAATAATGAATTTGTAAATTCATCAGAATCGAACTTGGAATATGTTTATACCGGCCAGCAGATCACGCCGGCGGTTCATGCATTTTGTTCATGTGACATACCTGCAAATGTAGACAAGACTGATTACGATGCGGTAAGGCAAAGCACGAATGAGGTCCCAATCAGCCTGTATGAGGTAGAGTATGGATCGAATACCGAATCCGGTACTAATAAAGGATCTATCGCGATAAGAGGCGCATATTTTACGGGACAGGACGCATGGAATAAGCTGTTTACGATCCAAAAGGCCAGCATTAAGAGGTATCCGCAAGGAGAAGTCATATACACGATTGGCAATGGCACCGGTGAGTTATCCCTGACCTATACAGGCAAGCCTTTTACGGAAGAAGAGTTAGGCATTCGCCTGAGCTATAAAGGAAGATTGCTTACCAGTGGGGATCAGTATGACTATGTAATAGGAGGTATTGATAAGGCCATAGACGTAACAAATAATGGAGTGATCACGGTTCATGGTGTCAATAATTTCCAGGATACCTATGATTTGAACATTCAGGTAGGGGAGAAGTCACTTGCAGATAGTGATGTAACAGGAGATGATATCGAGCTTGTTTATACAGGAGATTCGATTGACAAAGCTGTAAAAGAGAAAGTGAAGCTTGTCCATGGAGGCTATCGAAATCTGATTCTTGATACAGATTATGAGGTTGAAGGTTATTATTCTGACATATGGTGTCGAAATCAGATTTTGGATTCAGATCGCAACCCGATTGCGCCAAGTGCGCAGGGAACTTATTATGTGAAGTTAAAGGGCCTGGGTAATTACACCGATGACAAGGTTCTCGAGGTTGTTGTCGGCAAGCGGGAAATGTCCGATACCTCCGGCTTCAAGATTACCTTCGCGTCATCCATTGATTGCCCGTTGGATTCCACCGGAAAGCCTATCTGTGTATACAATGGCTCTGAGCACAAGCCGGAAATCATCGTTACTTATGGACAGACCCGGTTAGAGAAAGGTACGGATTATTCCGTTACATACAGTAACAACAAAAATGCCAGTACGGAAGGCGCTCCGGCAACTATTACGGTTACTGCGCTTCCGAATAGTAATTATGATGGAAGCGTGACAGAAAACTTTGTCATTCAGCCTAAAAATATTGCAAAGCTTTCCACGGATACGAATACGATGATTTATTCTCAGGTTGCGGAGAACTATGCGTTTACAGGTCAGTCAGTAGAGCCGGTAATGGTGATTCAGGATATGGAAACCGGTCTGACATTGATGGAGGATCCTTCAACAACGGATCTTACTCCGGGTACAGATTATAAGATCAATTACGAGTCAGAGTACAAGGCATTAGAAGTAGAAGCGGGAGCTCCTCTTCATAGCTACGCCGGTCAGGTAACTATGACGATTGTTGGTCAGGGTAACTATACCGGAACGCAGCAGTTCACCTATTACATAGGTGAGGATATCAGCAAGTCCTATACATTGATCAATGGAATGCTTGCTGTGTCCACGGAGTACAATGGTCTCGTGCAGGCACCGAATGAGAGCGACATTACGGTTCGTTGGGAGGCAGATACAGACCTCACTGACGAAAGTGGAGCAAAGCGTTATGATATCGCATATTACAAGGACGGCTTTGAGAAGTCAAATCTTGTTACGCGCGATCAATTTGTAAATGCAGGTACTTATTATATTGCGGTTTGCGGCGTGCCTTCCAAGGGTACTTACGCGAAATCAAGCATTAACAACAGCTGCGTTTACACGATCAACCCGAGAAGTATCGCACCGGCGTATATTCTGGTTTCCGGCTATGACGGAACCTACTACTATACCGGACAGCCGATCCAGCCGAAGGGTCTTTCCGTTGAGGATACGGATCTTCCCATCAGCAGTGATCCGAATGATCCCCAGAGACGAAGCGTGAAGCTGACCAATGGCTTGGATTACGAGCTGAGCTACTTAAATAACGTATCCGCCGGAAAAGCATCCATTATCGTAACCGGAAAAGGTAACTACACCGGAAGCAGAGCGGCATATTTCAATATTCTCAGCAGTAATGCGGGTGGAAACAATACCTGGGACGGAAGCAGCGAGGGAACCGGAAGCATTTCCAACGGAACAACCACGATCGCAGCTTCAGACATTATACTGGGATATGACAACAGCGTTTACGACTGCATGATGTATAACGGATATGAGCGGATCCCTACTGTAAACATTGCAGGAATCAGCAATAACGAGTTTATCATCATAGCAAGCAACAATATCCGTCCGGGTATCGCGACGCTGACGATTACCGGAAGAGGCAATAACTTTACCGGAACGATCATTAAGAACTATAAGATCAAGGCGGATCTTTCTTACTACGGAACGATCGCAACCATTGCGGATCAGGTATATTCCGGTTATCAGATCACACCGCATGTCACATTGACCTGTGGCGGAAACCTGTTAAATCAGGGTAGTGATTACACGGTGACATACCTGAACAACACAAATGTCGGAAAAGCAACCGTTATGGCAACTGCAACCAGTGATTCGTACTACATTGGTTCGGCTACCGGTACCTTCAATATTAGTAATACCGCCGGCGGCATGGAGATCACCGGATACGGAAGCGCCTACACTTACACGGGCTACCCGATCGCGCCGGATGTGGTTGTAACCATGAACGGACGTGTGCTGAACCGAGGAACGGATTACACCGTGACCTACAGCAATAATACAAACGTCGGAACAGCAACCATGACGGTAACCGGTATCGGAAGCTTCTCCGGCACAAAGACGATCACCTATGCGATCGAAGCGAAAAACATCGAAAACTGTCTGACGACAGCAGTGACCAGCTATCAGTATACAGGAAGCACGTATACGCCGAGTGTTACGGTAACGGATTCTACCAATGGAAAGACGCTGGTGGCAGGTACGGATTATACGATTACTTACAGTAATAACACGAACCCCGGAACGGCATCCATTACAGTTACCGCGCTGAGCAAGAACTACACAGGAAGTAAAGTTATTCCGTTTAAGATCACTTCTGCAGCAGTCAGTGGACTGCGCACAAGCACGATCAAAAACAACAGCATCAAGCTGGCATGGAGTGCACAGGATTATGCAGACGGATACCAGATCTGTAATTCCAGCAATCGTGTCGTTGCAACGACAAACAAAAATAGTTATACTGTAAGTGGACTGACCTCATGTACAACATACAAGTTTAAGGTACGTTCTTATGTGGAGAACGCCGATGGTTCGGTTTCCTACGGCAATTTCTCTACAGCGGTATCTGCAAAGACCTTGCTGAATACACCGAAGCTGACAGCAAAATCCACCAGCAAGGGCAAAGTGACGCTGACCTGGACGAAGGTGTCAAAGGCAACCGGCTACGAGATCTTCTACAGCACGAAGAAGAACGGCATTTATACACGCCTGAAGACGGTTTCCAAGTCTTCTGCACGAAAGTATGTGGATTCCGGACTGGCCAGCGGAGAAAAGTATTATTACACCATCCGCGCGTACCGCACATCCAACGGGGTTAAGACCTACAGCAACTACAACACTATCAAATCGGTGAAAGTGAAATAGGCCCGCTTTGGTGATCTGGAATGTGATTTGGAATGATGGAAAAAAGGAAGTACAGACTCGGCGATTACGAATTTGATACCTATGAAGAATATTTAGAGGCCCAGGAAGATCTCAAAAAGATAGACCTGATCACAGAAGAGGTGGACATCAACGATGTTGATGTCGCCGCCCGTCTCTATACACGGATTCGTAACAAAGAGATCGTTTTTCACAGTAAGGTTGGGATCAACTTCTTCATGTATCTGTCAGATATCGTGGCAAATCACTCCATGCTGATGATGGAGGAGAAGAAGGCCCAGGAAGACCTGAAGGAGAAAAACCGTAAAAAGGCAAAAAAATACCGTCTCGCAGGCGTGATCTGTGTGCTTGCGGCGGTGGCCTGCTTTGGCTATTTTGCCTACACGGATTATCTGGAGGAACAGACGGCTCTGGAGATGAAGCGCCTGCAGGATATGCAGAACATGACGGGTGCCTATATCAAAGAGGAAGCGTTTTCGGAAGAAACCAATCAGGCGGACAACGTGCAGGATACAGATGAAACAACGAACGTATCCGAACAGGCGGATGCCGAAGAGCCGGAACAATTACCGGATATCCTTCCGGAATATCAGGAGATCTACGAAGAAAACCATGATCTGGTGGGATGGCTGGAGATTGACGGAACGGTGATCAACTACCCGGTGCTTCAGTCGGATACCGAGGAAGACAGCCAGTTTTACCTGACGCACAGCTTCGCGAAAAAGAAGGACAAAAACGGCTCGCTGTTCATGGATTATCGCAATGACTTTGTAGATCGGGACACGAACCTTATTATTTACGGACACAATATGAAAAGCGGGGCGATGTTCGGCACGCTGAAAAAATATCTGGAAAAGGGATATCTGGAAAAGCATCCGATCATTCGTTTTGACACGATCTATGAGCATGGGACCTACGAGGTCATCGGCGCATTCCTGTCAGAGGTGAGCTACCAGGACGAGTACACGTTCCGCTATTACAATTTCCTCAATGCAAACAACCAATCGGAATTCGAAGCGTTCTGCGTGAATGTCATGCAGCTGAGTGCCTTAAAAAATGGCACGTTAGACGCTAAATACGGCGATCAGCTGTTGACTTTATCAACATGTAGTAGTTATACTGAGGATGGAAGAATGTTTATCATTGCGAAACGCATCAAATAAACGGATGCAAGAGCAGCAGATGGGAGAGATGTATACCATGAGAAAATTTTTGAGAGCAGTGCAGCGCGTGAGCCTGTCGATTTTGGTGGCCTGTGCAATGCTTTTGCCGGCAGATCCCGTGATGGCTTCCACGACAAATACCAGCACGGCGGGATTTACGATGAATGGTACGACGGTGACCGGTTATACCGGAAGCGGCGGCGATATCACGATCCCCGAGACGGCAACTGCGATCGCAGCAAATGCTTTTTCAGGGAAATCGAATATTACGACGGTGAACATCCCATCCTCTGTGACGAGCATCGGGGATAATGCCTTTGCAAATACGGGTCTGACCTGTATTTCCGTACCGGGCAGTGTTTCAAGTATGGGAACCGGTGTGTTTTCCGGCTGTTCGAAAATGACCTGTGTGAAGCTGCAGGCTTCCATTAATTCCATACCGAACAATACCTTTAGCGGATGCTCCGCCTTAACAAGCGTGGCGATCGCTTCCTCCATCAGCAGTATCGGAAGCGGTGCTTTTGCAAACTGCAAGAGCCTTGCCTCCATGGCGGTTCCTGCCGGAGTGACAACGATCGGAAGTGGTGCCTTCAGCGGCTGTACCGGCCTTTCCGGTGTTTCGATCCCTGCCAGCACCAGCAGTATTGCTACCGACGCTTTCAGCGGCTGTTCTGCCCTGACAACCATCAATGTTGCCGGAGGAAACGGGACCTATGCTTCTGACGGCGGATGCCTGTACAACGCATCCTACACGAAGCTTTTGATCTGCCCCACAGCAAAGAGTTCCATTGCGCTGAACTCAGCACTGAAGGTCATTGGCGGAAATGCCTTCAACGGATGCACCAGGATCACCAGCCTGACGGTTCCAAGCGGTGCGACCAGCATCGAGAGCGGCGCATTTAACAGCAGCGCAATCAATACGATCACGATCCCGAAGAGTGTGACGAGCATCGGCACACAGTCATGGTCTCCGGACATCATATATGGCTATAGCAATTCTGAGGCAGAAAACTATGCGGAAGGAAACGGCTATGTTTTCTATGCCCTTGATGGAGAGGGCAGCGGAGATGCGGATGATGACACGACAGAGATCCAGACCGGTAACGGAAATTATGAGGATGAAGAATCCGGTGAGGATGAAAGCGGAGATCTGACCATTGATTATGACGCAAGTAACATCAGCACCAGCGGAAGCTCCGACAACAGCACGTCCGGAGGAAGCTCCGGCAACAGTACGTCCGGCAGTTCCGGCTCAGGTACCATCAGCAACTCAAAGGGCAGCAGCTCATCAGGAGGCTCCGGCGCGTATGCATCCACGACATCAAATGTACATGAGGTAGATCGGACACCGAAGACCGGCGATGGCTTTGATCCGAAATTTATGATCTGCATTGCGCTGGTATTGGTAGGCATAGGATGCTTTTTCCTTGCAAAACGAAAGACAGAGTAAGCGGTTGCATCGCCTTGGAGAAACGGGTCAATTGTCAAAAATGAAATCAGATAAGTGAAATCTTGCATGGGCGTATTCCAAAAATAAGGAATACGCCTAATTTTATTAGTTTTTTTGCATTATATAAAGAATTTTGTTGCGAAAACTTTTTCCGTGTACTATGATAAAGTGCAGAGTGATTCGTTATGGATCGCATGCGAAATTATTATTAATACAAAAAGGAGATTAGATAATCATGAGTTACGTTGATGAAGTACTTGAGCAGGTAAAAGCGAAAAATGCAGATCAGCCTGAGTTTTTACAGGCAGTCAGCGAGGTTCTGGATTCTTTACGTCCGGTGATCGATGCAAACGAGGAGCTGTACAGAAAGAATGCGATCTTAGAGCGCATCACTGAGCCGGATCGTCAGATCATGTTCCGTGTTCCCTGGGTAGATGATAACGGACAGGTTCAGGTAAACAGAGGCTTCCGTGTACAGTTCAACAATGCAATTGGACCTTACAAGGGAGGTTTAAGACTTCACCCTTCCGTAAACTTAAGTATCATCAAATTCTTAGGTTTCGAGCAGATCTTCAAGAACTCTCTGACAACACTTCCTATCGGTGGTGGTAAGGGTGGTTCTGATTTCGATCCGAAGGGCAAATCAGACAGAGAGATCATGGCATTCTGCCAGAGCTTTATGACAGAGCTTGGAAAATATATCGGAGCTGACATCGATGTTCCTGCCGGTGATATCGGAACAGGCGCACGTGAGATCGGCTTTATGTTTGGTCAGTACAAGAGAATCCAGGGTATGTTCGAGGGTGTATTAACTGGTAAGGGACTTACCTGGGGCGGATCTTTAGCTCGTACACAGGCTACCGGATATGGTCTGTTATATCTGACAAACGCATTATTAAAGGATCACAACATTGATATCGCAGGAAAGACCTGTGCAGTATCAGGATCAGGAAACGTTGCTATCTACGCGATCGAGAAGGCACAGCAGCTTGGCGCTAAGCCGGTCACCTGTTCAGATTCTACCGGATGGATCTATGATCCCGAAGGAATCGATGTTGCATTATTAAAAGAGGTAAAAGAGGTTAAGAGAGCTCGCTTAACTGAGTATGCAGCTGCAAGACCTTCTGCTGAGTACCATGAGAAGAAGAACGGCGAGCACGGCGTATGGCAGTACAAGGTAGATATTGCTCTTCCTTGCGCAACCCAGAACGAGTTAGACCTTGAGGATGCGAAGATGCTGGTTGCAAACGGTGTCATTTCCGTAACTGAGGGTGCAAATATGCCTACTACCTTAGATGCTACCAAGTATCTGCAGGAGAACGGCGTACTCTTCGTAGGTGGTAAGGCTGCAAATGCAGGTGGTGTTGCTACTTCCGCACTTGAGATGAGCCAGAACTCTGAGCGTTTAAGCTGGAGCTTCGAAGAGGTTGATGGCAAGCTGAAGGGCATCATGGAGACCATCTACGCAAACATCAGTGACGCTGCAAAGCGCTACGGCGTAGAGGGCGACTATGTGGCAGGTGCAAATATTGCCGGATTTGAGAAGGTAGTAGATGCTATGTTGGCACAGGGTGTTTGCTAATACAAATATAAGAGATTGATACGGAACCTTGCGCGCATATGATTATGCGCACAAGGTTCTTTTTTTTGCATACCTTATAGAGAAAACATTGTTTTGGAGTCATTTTGATGGATTTTAACCAGAGGGATTACTTTTTCCAGATGCAGCAAATGCGGCAGATGCCGTACCCGCTCATGTATCCCTATCCGGATCTATATATGAGTGAGATGGAGACCGAGCGTGATCTGCAGTATTTACAACAGATGTATCCCGCAGATGCGAAGAAAATGCAGAAGAAGGTTGAAGAGGAATTAGATAAGCTTGAGTATGAGGGCAGCATGATGTATGATGAGTACCCGGACCGGGTGACTTTGCTGCTCATCTGTGACCGGATCGAGAATGCGCTTGCCAGAGAGGATGCTGAGCGCCGGGCGAAGGAAGAAGCCGACAGAGGCAGTGACATGAGACCGGAGACAAGGCCCGGAGCAAATGTGGAAATGCGGCCAGACATGAGACCCGGAATGGAGACGGACGAGGAAATGAATGCCATGAATGTGCGTCGTCGTGGCCGCGGAGACCGTGACGATTTTCGTTTTGACCGTGGCAGACGAAATCTCCTCGAGGTACTTTTGTATAACGAAATGCACAAGCGCCGCTGCAAACGCCGTCAGTGTCGAAGATTTTGGTAAAGTAATAGTTGAGGTTTGACGAAAAACGCATTACAATAGGGAGTGTCCGAAAGAAACGGGCACTCTCTATATTTTTTGAAATGAGGAACAAGAGTGAAAAAAGGAATCATAAAAGCAGTCGTATTGACCGTGTGCTTTTTGGCAGCAGTCTTTACGTTCGGATATTTTACAAATCAGAACAGTGTGAACCTTACAACCGAGATGTCAGTGGCATCGTATCCCGTGCTGTCCGTTTATCATGGGGATTATCTGGTGGGAGAATTGCACGGTTATCGTGAAAAAATGGATATGACAACCATGCGTGACAGCGTGGTTTCCATCCAGGATGACCGCGCAGTTACAGTGGAGATCAATACGTATGGCAGACAGATCGACCGGATCGGTTATGAGATCCGCAGCCTCGACGGTGAGCGCCTGATCGCGAACCGCACTTGCGAGGGCTATACAACAAAGGGCGACATTCTGCATCTGGATCTGGTGCTGGAAAATCTGCTGGAGGAGAGCGAGGAATACCAGCTGTTGTTTTTGCTGGAAAGCGGCGGGGATACGATCCGTTACTATACCCGACTGATCCAGAAACAGGAGGAGCATCTGGATGATTATCTGGAATTCGTAAATCAGTTTCATGAAGATACGATGGACAAAGATCATGCGGATCAGTTATCCACTTATCTGGAACCGGACAGCTCCGTAGAAAACAATAACCTGAACCTTGTAACGATCAATTCCAGCCTGCAGCAGGTATCGTGGGCAGACTTTGAGTGCCAACAGCTCACAGAATCCGTGCTCACCATCGCGGATATCAGTGACAATTACGCGGTGATCACGCTGGATTATGTGCTGACGGCGAAGGGTGAAGGCGGTGAACTGGAGTATTATAATGCAAAGGAATACTACCGGGTCAGCTACAATGAAGAGGGACAGCGCTGTTATCTGCACAATTTTGAGCGGAGCATCAGCCAGATCTTCCGGGCGGATGGTGAAAATTTTACAGATAATTTTATCCAATTAGGAATCAGAGACGATCGTGTTGAATATAAAAAGAATGAGAGCGGACAAATTACCTGCTTTGTACAAGAGGGTGAGCTGTGGAGCTACAACGAAAATAATGGCACCTTATACCGTATCTTCAGCTTCCGGGGTTATGAAGGTATGGACATTCGCGAAAACTACGCTGCGCATGATATCCGCATTCTCGCTATAGACGAGAGTGGAAGCGTGGACTTTGCCGTATACGGATACATGAATCGCGGCGCGCATGAGGGACAGGTGGGCGTGTCCGTGTGTCATTTTGATAGTCTGGCTGCCACGGTAGAAGAACTGGTATTTGTGAAGTCTGACAAGTCCTACAGCCGCCTGAAAACAGATATGGGTGACGTTCTCTATGAAAGTGCGGAGGGAAATCTGTACTGTATGATGGAGGGAACGATCTATCGCATCAGCGGTGAAGATTACAGTGTAAAGACATTGGCAGAAGGTCTTGGAAGCGAGGATTATTGTGCCTCCGGGGATCGGCGTCTGCTGGTCTGGAAACAGGATCCGTCCATCGGAGGAGGACTGGCGGTTGCAGATCTTGAGCTGGAGCGCACCGATATGCTGGAGGCAGAAAGCGGACAAACACTGTATCCGATCGGTTTTTTGGAGGATGATCTTGTATATGGTGTCATTCAGGGAGACAATCCTCCCATCGCAGATGGAAGCGTACCTATGAGCCGGGTTGTGATCTATAACGTGACAAGCGGTGAGAAAATAAAGGAATATGCCAAGGATGATTATTTTATTTCGGATGTGAGCATTGATGAATATGTCATCACGCTCCAGCGTGTCAAACGGGTCGCCAATGATTATGTGGAAGTAGAAGCAGATACGATCCTTAATCACGAAGGTGAGGGCATTTTAGATGACAATATCTGTCAGGCTTATGACAATGTAAAGCAGATGCAGGTACAGATCCGCCTGAGTGCAAAGGCCGAGCACAGGAATGCCGGGATCGTGACATCGAAGGAGGTGCTTCAGGAAGAATTAACGGAGATCGAATTAACACCGGAGCATCCATGGGAAGGTTATTACACCTATGCAAAGGGCAGCTGTCAGTCGTTCCACTCAGATCTGGCGGAAGCAATCATGGAAGCAGATGAGCAGATGGGTGTTGTCGTTGACGGATCCTTAAAGCCGGTTTGGAAGCGGGCAAAACGACTGGTCTGCTCACCGATCACATTGCCGGAGGATTTCGATGTGAACCAAATGCCGGCCGCTTTCCCGGATGCCAGGGCATATGATCTGACCGGCTGCAGGCTGACGCAGATGCTCTATTATGTGAGTGAGGGAATTCCGGTTCTGATCACCCCCAAAAGCGGAGAAAAAGTGCTGATACTGGGTTACGATTCGGCAAATGTCTGGGTATATGATACCGCGAGCCATACAACGCTTCGAAAGCCCATCACAGATGTGGAAACAGAATTTCGTGCGCATGATTGCAGATACACCGCTTTTTTGCAATAAAAATTGCATAAAAAAGCATAAGAAATGACAAGATATTCATACGGTTTTAACAGAAATGCGAAAATCCCTTGAAAAATAAGGGTTTTTACGGTATATATAAAAGAGATGGCGTGCGGACTTTTACAGTGCATGCCGTCATAAGCTATTATCAGCGATGATCGTTCGCTGATAAGAGACCTACGAGGGTACATATTTTAGAGGGTATTGAGTATGAGTAATAAGGAAATTGTAGTATCAGATGTGAGTCGCGGGCACGATAATCCCATTGCGGAGCTGGTACAGGTTGCATGTCAGTTTGACAGCAATATCGTTCTTGAGAACGATAACCGCAAGATCAATGCAAAGAGCATTATGGGTATCATGGCATTCAACCCGACAGAGGGGATGACCGTTAATATCGTAGCGGATGGAAGCGACGAGCAGGAAGCACTTGTAGCAATGGAAAAGTTTTTGGTTTGCAGCTAGTAACAAAATTCAGTTCACAGGAGGACATGGAAATGGCAAAGGTAACTTCTAATGCAAAGAATACTGTAGCGAAAAAGGTTGAGGAAGTAGTAAAGCCCGTAGCAAAGGCTGTAGAGGCAAAGGTTGAAGAGGTTAAGGCAGAGGCAGTCAAGGTTGAAGAAAAGGCCGCAGAAGCAGTAAAGGCTGAGGTTGAGAAGGCAGCTCCCGCAAAGGAGGAAAAGAAGGCCGGACGCAAGCCCGCAGCAAAGAAGGCTGCAGCAAAGCCTGCAAAGAAGGAAGAGGCAGTTACAGAGATTTACGTACAGTACGGACCTGGTGAGTCATCTGTGGCAACTGTTGTAGAGAAGATCAAGGCTGAGTACGTAGAGCAGGGACACAGAGCTTCTTCTATCAAGTCTTTAAAGATTTATTTAAAGCCCGAAGACAGATCTGCATACTATGTGATCAACGATAAGGTTGCAGGAAGAGTAGACTTATTCTAATAATAAATTACTTAAATTCCGATCCATCACGGGTCGGAATTTTTTTGTTTTTCAAATCGGATCAGACAGTCAAAATCCTTATTATATTGCTCGGATTTTGACTGGACGAGGAAGAAGCGTTGTGCTAGAATGAAAGTGTATGCTGATAGTGTATAAACATACAAAAGATTAGTAGTTGGAGGAATTAAATCATGAAGCGTAGGAAAAAGGTAGCATTTTCACATTCTATGGTATTTAAGCAGGTATGCCTTTTTGTGGCTGGAATTTTGGCAGCTGCCATCCTCTTGATGACAATTTCGATCGAACAAACTCAGAAATCAACACGGTCACTGGTACAGAGTTATATGCTTTCAGCAGCGGAGACAAATGGTTACATTATTCAGACTGTGCTGGCCACCCAGGGAGAGGAGCTTCTTGGCAACAGCGAGGCACTTGGACAGATCCTGTCAGGAGTTAAAATTGAGGGCATGGACAGCAGCTATGCCTATCTTGTGTCATCAGATGGAACCATGCTTTACCATCCAACGGCAGAGAAGATCGGATCACCGGTAGAGAATGAAGTGGTGACAAAGCTGGTGGCAGACTTGAAAGAGGGAAAGATTGCAGAGCCGGATTGTGTGGCTTATGAGTTCAATGGTGCAATGAAGTATGCATCTTACTATATCAATGGAAGTGGTACATTTATTTTGGTTGTGACGGCAGATGAAGCAGATGCGTTCCGCTCTGTCATCCAGACGAGAAATGTCATGCTGGCCGTTTTGTTTGCAGTTGTAATTTTGCTTGCGGTCATCGGTGGAGTATTGATCCGAAATCTGATCAGACCGCTTCATGTGCTGGCGGGTGTGGTTGATAAAGTTGCGGATCTCGACCTCACAGAAAGTGAAGAAGAAAAGGTATTGTCTAAACGGAAAGATGAGATCGGCATGATCGCGAAGTCGATTGGCAGCTTACACGATGAACTGCGTGATATTATTGGTGTGATCCAGGGCCAGGGTGCAAAGCTTTCCGAGAGCAACCAGCAGTTTGCAAAGGGATTCTCAGAGATTGTACAGACGGTGGATAATGTGAATGTTGCAGTGGAGGAAATCGCAACAGGAAGCACTTCCCAGGCACAGGAAACATCCACGGCAAGTGAACATATTGTTGATATTGGTAATGCGATTGAATCCAACAGTACGAGTGTGGATTCGCTGGAGAACTCTATTAAAAAGATGAACGCGCTGGCAGCAGAGTCTGCGAATACGTTGAACGATCTGGTCCGCATCAATGACTGGACGGCGGAGACGATCAGCGTAGTCACAGAGCAGACAGACCGCACCAATCAGTCTGCGGAAAAGATCAATGAGGCTGTGGTTGCCATTCAGGATATTGCATCGCAGACAAACCTGTTGTCACTGAATGCGTCCATTGAGGCTGCAAGAGCCGGAGAGAGTGGACGAGGATTTGCGGTGGTGGCAGAGCAGATCCGAAAGCTGGCAGAAGATTCTGCAAACAGTGCAGAGCAGATCGAGGCGATCGTTCATGAGCTCATTGCAAATTCCCAGGAGGGCGTTGCAAAGATGCATGATCTGAGCGTGGCATCGAAGGAACAGGCGGAGAGACTGGAACTGACAACCTCATCTTTCAGCGGGCTGAAACGTGAAATGGAGCTTGTTTCCGTAGCATCCAAAGAGATTTTTGATCAGACCAGTTCTATTAACAATCTGAAAAATGGCGTGAGCAATGTCATTGAGCAGCTGGCAGCGATCGCTGAGGAAAATGCGGCTTCTACGCAGGAGACCAGTGCAAGCATGTATACACTGACAGAAAATATTGACCGCTGCAAGGATGAAACGGTGGTGCTTGCTGATCTGAGTGAGCAGTTGAATGAACAGACACGCAAGTTTAAATTCTAGTCTGAATGGGTTTTAGAATAAAAAGAGAGGTTCTTTCGTGAAGAGGCGAAAGACCTCTTTTGTATTTATAAAATAAGCAGTTACGGGAAAAAATAGATATAGTTGCATAACAGGAGGATCAACAGATGAAAGAGACAGCACAGAAATTTATGGATGAGGCGCAGGCGCTGCACGAGACGATCGTATCAGACAGGCGTTATCTGCACACACATCCCGGAACGGGATTCGATATCCGGGAGACCGTTGCGTATGTAAAAAAAGAGTTGGAAGCACTTGGCTATGAGCCGAAGGAGTGCGGAAAAGCAGGTCTGGTCGCCCTCGCAGGCGGAAAGAAGCCCGGAAAGGTATTTATGCTTCGGGCCGATATGGATGCACTGCCCATTCATGAGGAGGCAGATGTGGAATTTGCATCCGATAATGGTTGTATGCATGCCTGTGGACACGATATGCACACCTCCATGCTGCTGGGCGCGGCGCGGCTTTTGAAGGAGCATGAGGATGAGATTGAAGGAACCGTGAAGCTGATGTTCCAGCCGGCGGAGGAGATTTTTGAAGGGTCTCATGACATGATCGAAGCAGGTCTTCTGGAAAATCCGAAGGTGGATGCGGCACTGATGATTCATGTGATGGCAGGAATGCCCTTCCCGGCAGGAACCGTTATTGTTTCTGCACCGGGCGTCAGTGCACCGGCAGCAGATTATTTTGAGATCAAGGTACAGGGAAAGGGCTGTCATGGTTCCATGCCAAACGCCGGCGTGGACCCCTTGAATGCAGCTGCGCACATTTTGATCGCATTACAGGAGATCCATGCGAGAGAGCTTGCCATGGGTGATCAGGCGGTGATGACCATCGGAACGATGCATGCAGGAAAGGCTGCGAATGCCATTCCCGACACTGCTACCATGGGTGGAAGCATCCGCACCTTTGATGAGGAAACACGTGCATTTTTGAAGCAGCGTTTAACAGAAGTATCAGAAGGAATTGCTAAGTCCTTCCGCGCAGAGGCACAGGTGACATTCGGAAGTGGATGCCCGACACTTGTGAACGATAAAGATTTATCAGAGTGTGCGGATAAATATGTAAAGGAATTGTTGGGTGAAGGACAGGCATTTTCTGTGGCACAGCTGAATGCCATGGGAGGCGGCGGAAAATCTTCCAAGACAGCAGGATCTGAGGATTTTGCGTATGTCAGCCAGGAGGTCCCTGCCATCATGCTGGCGCTGGCAGCAGGACAGCCCGAGAAGGGCTATCAGTATCCGCAGCATCATCCGATGGTGAAATTTGACGAGGATGCGCTGGCCGGCGGAAGTGCCGTCTATGCGTATACAGCGATGCGCTGGCTGGAAGAGCATAAATAAAGCAGATACGGTAAGGGGATAGATACGATGCTTTTATTGGAATTTTTGGGAACGATCGCATTTTCCATTTCAGGCGCGATCGAAGCAATGAAAAAGAAAATGGATCTGTTGGGCGTGCTGGTGCTGGGACTTGTGACAGCAGTTGGGGGCGGGATCATCCGTGATCTGGTCATCGGAAAGCTGCCGCCGGCCTCCTTCCGCAACCCTACCAATGCGCTGATCGCACTGGTGACAGCATTTGCGGCGTTTTTAGCAGGAGCCATTTTGTCCCGTCGGAAGAAGCCGGTTCACAGCATCCTTTGGAACCAGGCACTGCTCATTACAGACGCCTTTGGGCTGGGCGCGTTTACGGTGCTGGGGATTCAGGGTGTGCAGCAGCAGACGGACTATCATGGTACGGCGATCCTGCTCTTTGTCGGTGTGATCACGGGTGTGGGCGGAGGTCTGCTTCGGGATATTTTTGCCGGAAACGTGCCCTATATTTTTCGCAAGCATGTATATGCAACGGCATCCATTGCGGGGGCAGTGGCATATCTGGGAATACAGCGTCTGGGATATCCGCGTGCAGCCGTGCTGATCAGCCTGTTTCTGGTTGTATTGCTGCGGCTTTTGGCGGCGCATTATGAGTGGAATCTGCCGCGGGTGGAGCTGCCGGAGTAGAGAATGGTAGCCGGAGTACTGACCGTGTACCCGAAAAGACAGAAATGCTTGATATTTTTACCGAAAAGGAACATTACATATGAAAAAACAAGAATCTTTTATGACAAAAACGGTTGTCGTGTGGCTGGGAGCAATGCTCTGCTGTGCTCTGTGGGGCAGTGCATTTCCATGTATCAAGATCGGATACCGGTTGTTTGATATTCCATCGGATGCGGTGGCGACACAGATATTATTTGCAGGTCTGCGATTTACGCTGGCGGGCGTGCTGGCGCTTTTGATCGGTTCAGCACTGAGCCGCAGATGGCTGATCCCAAGAAAAGGCTCCGGGGCAAAGATCGTGAAGCTATGCATGCTGCAAACCGTAGCGCAGTATCTGTTTTTTTATGTGGGACTGGCGCACACCTCCGGTGTACGTGCCTCCATTATCGAGGGCGTAAACGTATTTATCGCTATTTTAGTGGCGAGCCTGATTTTTCATCAGGAGCCGCTCACCGTTCGAAAAATCGTAGGAAGCGTCATCGGATTTGCCGGTGTGGTGCTGGTGAATCTGACCGGAGATGTGGGCGCAGGCGGTTTTGCACTGCTGGGTGACGGGTGTATTGTATTATCCACGGTTGCGTATGCGTTTTCATCCGTTTATCTGAAGCGCTATTCCAAGGAGGAAGATCCGGTTGTGCTCAGCGGTTGGCAGTTTGTGCTTGGCGGCCTGATCATGATCGGCTGCGGAGTATTGTTTGGCGGACGGCTGACTGTGGTGACTCCGGCGGGAATCGCGATGCTTGTGTACCTTGCAATTGTATCTGCGGTGGCATATTCCCTGTGGGGTGTGCTGTTAAAGTACAATCCCATCTCCCGGGTGGCGGTATTCGGCTTTATGAACCCGGTGTTCGGCGTGATCCTGTCCGCAATTTTCCTGCGTGAGGCAGGCAGCCTGGGTATCATTTGCATGATTTCTCTGGTGCTTGTGTGCGGCGGTATTTATATCGTAAATCGCGGAGATGAGAAAGCTGCCTGAGCGTGCGGGCGGAATGGAAATTCTTTCAAGAGATTTGGCATCATGCATAAAAAAGGAGCATCAAGGGTATCATGCAGCTCGCATGTCCACCCTTGATACTCTTTTTATAATTTTGTGGTAATTAAGAGGAAAAAATCTATTTATCTCTGTAATGAGTTCCGCACTGTATAATTTCCATATGATCGTCATCTATTCGAAACACAATTCTATTCATAGCTTTCTCATTCGTCAACCTCTATCAATTCATGTTCTTTCAGGATACTTTTCCCAGAGCGTATATCTGCCACGCGCAAACTAATCTGTGCCATATTTGTCACTCCTTTCTGTAATTCTATTGTAAAGCATTTTTGTATTATATGAAATTATTTTTATATACATTTGCTGATATATTCACTTTTGTTTGAAATACAATACTCAATGGAACAGAATTTATATTTTTTTAATAATTTAAAGGGTTGTAAAAAATGAAAAAGGGGCGTAGAATAATCCTATTATCATTTGAAAGTATATGCTTCGTAGGAGGCATATATTTTTTATGACGAATTTGGCACTCGACGAGAAAAAGTGCTAACAACGAGGGGAAATATTTTGTAAAGTGAAAAATTAGAAAAGCATGTAACTGTTTCAGGCATAAGGACATCATACAGAAGGGGATCGATTTATTGTTTAAGATGAATTGTATGATTTTTATGAAAGAAAGGACTGATCATATGGAAGAACAGAACAAGTCACTGGAAAGAACAGAACTGGAACGGCTGTCCCATGAGCTTACCTACCGCCGCTATATGATGGACCGTGGAAAGGTGCGCAGCCTGTTTAAAGACATTCGGATACCGGAATATATCGCTCTCTACAGTATCGCACAGGACAGCGAGAATGCTTCCATTTATGGGGATCGCACTTATTTACAGGAGCTTTCGGAGAAAATGCAGCTGTCCATGCGTCAGACTTCAAAGCTGGTTGGGGATCTAAGAGACCGGGGTCTTGTGACCTGGTCCCATGACGGAAACGGAAAGGACGGCACCTATGTGACGATCACGGAAAACGGAAAAAAATGCCTGGAAGAGCAGGAGCTGATCGTTAAGGAGTTTTACGGGCGTGTGATCGACAGCTTTGGAAAAGAAAACCTGATCCATCTGCTTCATCAGATGAAGGAGCTGGAGACGGTGATGACCCGTGAGATCGAGCAGATAGAAGAAAACAGTGAACCGGAAGACTAACGGTCAGCAGAGTTTCAGCTGAAATCGCAGGAGTTTTGGACAGATTTGAATAGGAGGAATTTGCGTATGACAAAATCAATGGAGGAATATGTAAGCAGGCAGGAAGCAATGTGCAGGGAGAATGATGCGATCGACCGCAGACTGTATGATGAATACGGCGTGAATTGCGGGCTGCGCGATGAGAATGGAAACGGTGTATTGACAGGATTAACCAACATCTCAAAGATCGTATCCTCGAAGATCGTAGACGGCAAAAAGGTGTCCTGTGATGGTCAGCTGTGGTATCGTGGTTATCGGGTGGAACATCTGATCAATGGACTTGGCCCGGAAGAGATGGGCTTTGAAAAGATCGCATATCTGCTGCTTATGGGACAGCTGCCCACCCCGGAGGAAGAGGCAGAGTTTCGTGCGCTCATGGGAGAGGTGCGCACCCTTCCCACGAACTTTACAAGGGATGTGATCATGAAGGCACCGTCAGAGGATATCATGAATTCCATGACACGAAGCATCTTAACGCTTGCCTCCTATGATCCGAAGGCAAAGGATACCAGCGTGCCAAATTCGCTGCGACAGTGTATTCAGCTGATCAGTGAGTTCCCTCTTTTGGCAGTTTATGGTTACAATGCGTATAATCATTATGAGAAAGATCAGAGTATGTTCATCCATCATCCGGACCCGAATCTTTCAACGGCGGAAAATCTGCTCATGTTGTTGCGTCCGGACAGGCAGTATTCGCCGGTCGAGGCAAAAGTACTTGATACAGCGTTGATCCTGCATATGGAGCATGGCGGAGGAAATAATTCTACGTTTACAACGCGCGTGGTTACTTCCTCTGGTTCAGACACGTATTCCACCATGGCAGCAGCTATGTCTTCGCTGAAGGGACCCAAGCACGGTGGCGCGAACATTAAGGTCATGCAGATGATGGGTAATATCCGTGACCACGTGAAGGATTACGGAGATAAGGATGAGGTGCGTGCTTATCTGGAAAAGATTGTGAATAAAGAAGCCTTTGACAAAAAGGGTCTGGTCTACGGAATGGGACATGCAGTCTACTCCCTGTCAGATCCCCGTGAGCGCGTGTTTAAATCTTATGTGGAAGAGCTGGCAAAGGAAAAGGGCCGGGAAGAGGATCTGCTTCTGTATCAGAATATTGAAGAGATCGCGCCCCAGATCATTGCAGAAAAACGCAAGATCTTCAAGGGAGTCAGCCCGAATGTGGACTTTTACAGCGGATTTGTGTATGAGATGCTTGGTATTCCGCAGGAGCTTTATACGGCGATCTTTGCCATTGCCCGTATCGTTGGATGGAGTGCGCACCGGATCGAAGAGCTGATCTGCATGGACAAGATCATCCGCCCGGCGTACATGAGTGTGATGGAAGTGCGGGAGTAAGCAATCGCGATAGTTGTAATTTGGCCTCAAAGAGTGTAAAATGGTAACTATTCAGATCGAATTGGAACAAGGTCTGGATAGTTACATTTTTTTAGGAGGAAATGACAATGGTAAAGCATGTGATCCTATGGAATTTAAAGGAAGAATACAGCGCAGAGGAGAAAGCACGCATCAAGGCGGAGATCAAGGAGAACCTGGAAGCATTAGTAGGAAAGATCCCGGGACTTCTGGAGATGCATATCAATATCAACGGTTTGCCCAGTTCCACCGCGGATCTGATGCTGGATTCTACTTTTGAAAGTGCAGAGGCACTGAAGGGCTATGCGGTTCATCCGGAGCATGTAGCAGTTGCGGACGGTAAGGTTCGGCCCTTCACAGCGAAGCGCGCATGTCTGGACTATGAGATCTAAGATGCTAAGATATCAGTGCCTGGTTTTGGATCATGATGACACGGTGGTAAACAGCACGGCGACTGTGAATTTTCCGGCATTTCTGGATACGCTGCGTGTGCTCCGACCGGAGGCGGCATCGGCTCTGACGGTAGATGATTATTTTCGGTATAATTTTGACCCGGGATTTACGAGCTATTGCTATGACATGCTCCATTTTACGGAGGGGGAAATGCAAATGTCGACGGATCACTGGATCGAACATGTTCGCACCCATGCACCGGAGCCATTTGGCGGTATGCGGGAGCTTTTGTGGCGTTATCACGATGCGGGCGGACATATTTGTGTGGCATCCCATTCTATGAAGGAAAATATTTTGCGGGATTACAGAGTGAACGGCTTTCCGGAACCGGAGCTTGTCTTTGGATGGGATCTGGCGCCGGAGCAGCGAAAGCCTGATCCCTATGCGCTGGAGCAGATCATGAACAAGCTGCACCTGAAACCGCAGGAGCTGGTGATGGTGGATGACCTAAAGCCGGGAAAGGACATGGCGGATGCCGTGGGTGTAGATTTTATCGCGGCAGGCTGGGCGCATCAGATACCGGAGATCCAGGCCTTTATGAAACGGGAGTGTCAGGCGTATTGTGAGTGCGTGCAGGATCTGGAAGGTTTCCTGTTTTTGAACGGAACGCCTGAATCAGATAAAAATAGATAAGTTGGAGAACTTTCGATAAGTGGAGGAGAATATGAGGAATATTACATTAGGAAGCACAGGGATCACTGTGCCTCAGAACGGCTTTGGTGCACTGCCGATCCAGCGTATCAGCACAGAGGACGCGGCTGCGATCCTGCGCCGTGCCTACGAGGGCGGTATGCGTTTTTACGATACCGCACGTGCGTACAGCGACAGCGAAGAAAAGATCGGAGAAGCGTTTCACGGTTTTGGCACAGAGCGAGAAAACGTCTATATCGCGACAAAGACCGCTGCCACGACACCGGATCAGGTGCGGGAGCAGTTTGCCACAAGCCTTAAAAATATGGAGTTGGATTATGTGGACATTTACCAGTTCCACTGCGTAAACCAGTGCTATAAGCCCGGGGATGGTACCGGAATGTATGAGTGCATGCAGGAGCTGAAGGCAGCAGGAAAGATCCGTCATATCGGAATCACGACCCACAAGCTTGGTATCGCAAAGGAGATCATTGCATCCGGGTTGTACGAGACACTGCAGTATCCGCTAAGCTATCTGTCTTCTGATGAGGAGATCGCGCTGGTAGAGGCATGCAAGCAGCAGAATATGGGATTTATCGCCATGAAGGGACTGGCCGGAGGACTGATCAACAACGCACCGGCAGCCATGGCGTTCATGCTGCAGTTTGACAATGTGATCCCCATCTGGGGCGTACAGCGGATGTCAGAGCTGGAGGACTGGCTGGCGTTTATGGATAAAGAGCCGGTATTAGATGCGGAGTTAAAAGCGTTCATCGAGAAGGAGCGGGCGGAACTGACCGGAGAGTTTTGCCGGGGCTGCGGCTATTGTATGCCCTGTCCGGCAGGCATCATGATCAACCAGTGTGCGCGCATGTCGCTCATGCTGCGCAGAGCGCCGTCCGAAGCGTGGCTGACACCGGAAATGCAGGCAGAGATGAAAAAGATCGAAGGCTGCCTGGAATGCGGCGCTTGTCGCAAGAAATGTCCGTATGAATTGGATACGCCGAACCTGCTCAAGAAAAATTATGAGGACTATAAAAAGATTCTCGCAGGAGAAATTACGGTATAGGTAAAAAAACGCCCCACATGTGTGAGGCGTTTTTTATGCGATAAATTAAATTTCAGCTCTTGCAGCAGCATCCTGATAGTACTTGAAGTCTGTAAAGATCTCGCCCTTGTAAGGGTTTGTCTTTGTCTTTTTCGCTTTATAGATAATGTAGGCCAAAGCGATGATGTTTGTGATCAGAGCGATCGCACTGATGACGGTCATCATGGTGGGATCAGCATTTGCACTGCCGCCGGCCTCAATACCGTTTAAGGTACCATCCTTGTATAATACCGGGAGTGTTGTCCAGGGGAAGAAGCTTGTTCCGTCAGAAAGTGTTTCCTGGAATAGCGGAAATACCTGAGCGAACATACACCAGATACATAACGTATGTGCACGGTTCATGATCCAGCCACCCTTGTTCCACAAAAGCGCTGCGATCGTAGGAGCCAGCAGCAGAGCGATTCCGCAGAACCAGGAGTGTGTCGGCAGACAGTTGTAGGTGTAAGCAAAATTCCAGATATCATAAACGATGATGTAAACCCAGATCATGTCGGGCCAGATCATATCCTTTTTATCCTTGGAAGAGTAAACTGCCCACCAGCCGGTCATACAGAAGATGTTGATAATACCTGCGATGCCGTTGAACACATTGTGCCAGCCGCCGTACAGCCATACATCCTCGCTGGAGAGCCACCACTGATACCAGCCTTTGAACGCTGACTCGAAATCGCTGGCAACGGCGATCAGGATATTGATGGCAACGATGACGAAGGGATAAGCCTTGAACCAGTGGGTTTTGCCGATGCCCCAGTCGTATTTGATCATCATGAAACCGATACAGCCTGCAAGTGCCGCATAAAGCTTTGCGTAGTGGAACCAGCCGTTCATGTACAGATAGGTCTGGTTTGAGAGTGCCCACGGTGCACCGGATGCGGCGCTGACAGCCAGGATAATGAAATAGACGGTCAGGATCGCGGGAACCGCGCCGAACATGATGAGCCCGCCGGTTTTTGTCCTTCTGGAAAATTCATTGAGCAGGATCAGCCCGGCCAAAACAGCCAGCATGGCGATCCACTGTGCAGCAGCATTGCTGCCATAGACGTGAAATAACATAACAATTCCTCCTTATGTAGATGTGTGTTCTTGTGTTTATTATACCGTAGCTTAATAGGTACTTCAACTAGACATTTCCCGTCTTTTGTCAAATGAAAAGAGAGATACCTGTTCTGCTTCGTCCGCTATCCCGGGTATGCGCCGGGTGTGCTTTTTTTAAAAAAATCAAAAACCTTCTAATGTTTTCTTTCAACCATCCGATAAATAGAGTAGAAAAAACAATCAGGAAGAGCGTTTTTTCTATTTTCAGGGAAGAAAGGAGATGCCGTTATGCGTATAGATGCATATAATCAGGTAGCTGCACTCTACAAGAGCAGCAAGCCGGTCCGCACCGCCGCAACAAAGAAGACTGCCAGCTTTCAGGATCAGCTGCAGATCTCACAGGCCGGGCGTGACTTTCAGATCGCAAAACAGGCAGTCGCAAACGCTTCAGACATCAGGGAAGATAAAGTCGCAGAGCTGAAAACAAAGGTTGATTCCGGGAACTATCAGGTAGATGCTGGAGATTTTGCAAGTAAATTATTAGAAAAATACAACGAATTGTATTAGTGAGGTAGCGGAAACGTGGCAAGCATGATGGATGACCTGACACAGGTTCTGGAGGATGAAACAGTAGAATACAGAAAGCTGGTGGAGTTGTCCGTCGAATTAAAGGAGGCTCTGATCGCATCCGACGTACCCTTGGTAGAGCGCTGTACAGCCGCTCAGGAGGAGGTCTCAAACGGGATCCGGAGTCTGGAAACCAGACGTTCGCGCGTCATGAACGACATCGCGGTGGTATTAAACAAAAAGCCCGAAGAATTAAAGGTTTCCATGCTGGAGGAGTCTCTGTCGGGGCAGCCCGAGCTTCAGAAAAGACTTGCCGCCGTCCGCATCGAACTGAAAGAGACCATGGACGAGTTAAAGCGTGTGAATCATACGAATCAGACGCTGCTCAAGCAGTCTATGGAGTTATTGGAATTCGACCTGAATCTGTTTCGCAGCATGCGGCAGGCGCCCGAGACGGCAAACTATAACCGGTCAGCGGTAAACACTGGGGATCTGCTGGGGAGCCGTGGCTTCGATGCAAAGCAATAACAGATAGGGGGAATCTATATGGCTAATGGAATGGAAGCGCTTTATGTAGGCGGAAGTGGCCTGCGGTCTGCGCAAAATGCCATTAACACATCCGCAAATAACCTTGCGAACGTCAACACCGCGGGTTATGTGCGCCAGCAGGTGCTCTTTGCGGATAAAAACTATAATACCTTTGCGTATGCAGCAGTCAGTACGCAGAAAGTAGGCCTTGGTGTAGGCATCGGGGATATCGTGCATGCCAGGGATATTTTTTTGGATAAGACCTATCGTTCGGAGGCCGGACGACAGTCCTACTATTCCGCCTACTACAATGCGATTGACGAGGTGCAGAGTCTTTATCAGGAGTTGGAGGGGACTGCCTTCAAGGATGTACTGATGGGCTCCGGAAGCGAGCGTGACACAAACAGCAGCCTGTGGTCTGCCTTTGAGATGCTTGCAGAGGACCCCTCGGATGTCACGAACCAGAGTCTGGTGATCCAGCGCTCCAACCTGCTTCTTACTCGTGCGAATGCAATATATTCGAGTTTATCCACCTATCAGTCACAAATAAATATACAGATCTCAAACGACATCGACCGCGTCAACGAGCTGGGCAAGCAGATCTATGACTTGAATCTGCAGATTCAGAGCATTGAGGCCGGCGGAAACGAGACCGCCTATGACCTTCGCGATGCCCGCGATACGGCTTTGGATGAGCTGGGCGCGCTGGTAAACATGTCCTACACAGAGGACGCGACCGGGGTCGTAACCGTGAAATTAGAGGGGCAGTATTTTATCGATGAGGCCCATTTATATAAAGTTGGAAAACAGATCGACCGTTCCACGGGATATGTGAACGCCTACTGGCCGTACCTGTCCAACGAAGCAAACGGACAGTACACGAATCTGTTTGATTTTTCCATCCCCATCTCCTCCGAGAACAACACGGATATCGGGGAGATCAAGGCACTGATCCAGGCAAGAGGAGAG
>JAQYOU010000073.1 GCA_028727105.1 bacterium | reverse complement strand
CAAGAATATCATGCAGGCCAGGAAGATCCTGGTAATTGTAAGTGGTGAAAGCAAGGCAGAGATCCTGAATGAAGTCCTTCACGGACCGATCACACCTGCTGTTCCTGCTTCTATTCTCCAGTTACACAACGACGTGACGATCGTTGCAGACAGAGCCGCACTTTCCAGACTATCTAAATAAAAAAAGACACCTCCCCATTTTTTACTATTTCTTAGTCTCTTCATAGTAAAAAACGGGGAGGTGTTTCTCTCCTCTCATACCGATACATCCACGCTGCTGCCCTCAGTCGGCACGGCTGCCGATGCAGTTACCGGTGCGCTCACGGATGCCGTGTGCGGCATACCGGTCATACTGATCACCCCACCTGCACCGCTCATTCCATTTGCTGCGCTTAGAACCTGACTCACACCGCTTGCCGCCTGCTGTCTATCAGCGGCATATTTCTCAAAGATTGCCTTCAGATATTTTGCGTCCGCCTTGGCAATCTCCTGCATTTCCTTTGCCCGGTGCTTCTGCTTTAATGCCTTTAAATCCTCCGGAGACATATCCGTGTCAAACCCGGACAAGGATTCTAAAAGATCTCCTCCCAGATCCTCCATCGACTCGCTCATCATATCTGCATACTCCTGCATGAGCTGTGCCATTTCTTCCGAAAATTCCTCCGGAATCTCCGCGAGGCTCTCCGCCAGTTCCTGCCGGATCTGATCCATTTCTTCCGAAAACTCCTTCGAAAGCTCTGTCGGATCTTCTGAAAACTCATCCGTCATCCCTGACAGATCCTTCGACGGGTCAGCTTCTGCCGGCTTTTGTTCCTCCTCCGGAATGATTTCTTCACGGATCTGTCCGCTTCGCTCTGCCAGCTCCTCCTGCTGCAGGTATTTCACATGCTTTTTTGCCACACGCTCCATCGCCTGCGCATGCGCGATCGCTGCCTCCAGCTCTTCGTCATCATACTCGCCGCTCCTTCGCTTTCTGCGAAGCTGCGCCACCATGCGCTTTGCACTGGAAACTGCCTGAGAAGCACGACTGCTGGTCTTCGCACGCATGATCTGCGAGGAGATCAGCTTAAAGTTATACTGCAGCTTTTTCATCTTTTTCTGCGCGGAAGCTGCTGACCGGCTCATTCGCTGCGCGTCATAGGTCGTTCCGCTCGCCGCATCAAAGACCACCTCGCGCTTTGCCTGCGGCAGCGTGCTCTGCGCCGCGTTCATCTCCGCCATGCGCATGCGCATCGTCGGACTGAGTGTCTGTGATGATGCATCTGCCGTCTTTTTCCCTGCTGCCACACCTAACATCTGATTTTTTGTTCCGTTTCCAGGCAGTCCCGGCCGCAGAAGCTGCCCGGTCGCAGGGTTAATCCTGATCCCGATATTCATAGTCAATCCTCCCTGATTGAAATTTACATCCGTGTTGGTTATTGATCGGTGACTGTTTTTGCTCATGTAGCCACTGTTTCAATTTTTATATCGGTCAGTTTTGAAATTGTTTTTATAGAATCATCGTAAAACAGCTACCTTTCTACCAGTTTTCCTACAGCCTTTGCATACGCCAGAAGTTCCTTATTCGCCCGCTCCAGACTGCCAAAGCGATGTCTGCAGCAAATGACTGTTTGACACTCATTCATGATCTTTTTTGCATGCTCAAAAAGCGCTTCGTCAACCGGCTCAAAGGCCTCCGCCTCAATGACCTCCGATGCCAGCGCGCGAGCGACCGGGGTGTCCACATCGTTGGAAAATAAAATTCCTGTGGCAAACGAGATATCCTCCCTCTGCAAGCGTCGGTATACATTTTTTCCACTTCCACCTCCGGCAATCACAAACACCTCCGGCGTACCTTTTACCGCCTCCAGCTCCAGCTGGCTGTTTTCTTCATCATAGCTACCGATCCGTATATCAAACAGCGACTGTATATAGCCCGGTTGAAAAATCTCGCACGGCTCTCCTAATCGCTCCACATACGCTCCTTTCACACACAGGATTTTGTCCGAGATCCGTTCTGCCAGTTCCAGCTCGTGCAGAGACATGATGACAGTCAACCCTTTTTTCTTTCGCATCTCTTGTAAAACCGACAGAAATTCCAACTTGTATTTCACGTCCAGATAAGAGGTAGGTTCGTCCAAAATCAGGATCTTCGGATGCCCTGCCATCGCCCTTGCCAGCATCACACGCTGCTTTTGCCCGTCACTGATCTCGTCAAACAACCTGTCGCGAAGTTCCGCCACATGTACAAGCTCCATTGCCTCTGCGACGATTTGATGATCCTCAGCAGAGAGAAGCCCAAATCTTCCGGTGTACGGATACCGCCCGCTTTCCACAACCTCCTCACAGGTCAAAAGCTCCGCCCTGATTTTTTCTGTGAACAGCACGGACATCTTTTTTGCCAATTCCTCCCGTCTCATCCCCGCAAGCGTGCGCTGATCAAGATAAACAGCTCCACCGATCAGCTCCAGCTGTCCTGCGATGCTCTTTAAAATCGTGGATTTTCCCGCTCCATTCGGACCGATCAGCGTCAGAATCTCTCCCTTTTGCAGCGTGATTCCTATATCCCTGATCAACGGTTTTCCGTGATAACCAACACACATATCTAAGGTAAAAAAATATGAATCCCTCATACGCACCTGTCCCTTTTACAGTTGTCTGCTTTCTTAGCAGTGAAATAAAAAACACTTCCAATTCCTGTTGGCTATTCCTGCCTTCTTTTTCTGGCTGCCATCACCCACAGCACCACCGGTGCGCCAAAGACAGCCGTCACCGTACTGATACTTAGTTCTGTCGGCGCAAATACGGTTCTGGCGATCAGATCACACAGCAGGCAGAATACGCTACCGCCGAGAAAGCAGGCGGGTATCATCAGGATTGGTTTATTTGTACCGAAAATACTTTTTGTCAACTGCGGGACTGCGATCCCGACAAAGGAGATTGGCCCGGCATAGGCAACAACACAGGCCGACAGAATACTGGAGAGCATGATCAGAAGCACGCGCAGCGCACGCAGATTCACGCCCATATTTTTGGCATAGTTTTCGCCGAGCTGATAAGCACTGATCGGCTTCGACAGGAAAAAAACACCTACAGACGCCGCAATGACAACGACTGTCATTGTCGGCAGGTTGCTCCACGACATGCCGGAAAAACTCCCGCGGGACCAGTTGTGCAGATTGACGATATCCGCATCGTCCGCAAAGGTTACAACAAAATCAGTGATTGCAGAACAGATATAGCCGATCATCACGCCACAGACAACCAGCATAGACATATTGCTGACCCTTTTTGACATCAAAAGGACAAAGCCCATTGAGAGCATTGCGCCTGCAAATGCCGCTGCGATCAGTGCTGTGGAACTGATCTTCACAGCATTTCCCAGCAAAAATACCATCACCAGTGACACGGTCAGCTTCGAGCCGGAGGAGATGCCGAGGACAAACGGGCCTGCGATCGGATTGTGAAAAAAGGTCTGCAGCAAATACCCGGAAAGTGCCAGCGCACCTCCCAGTATCAGTGCCGAGAGCGCTCTTGGCAGGCGGATATTCCAGACAATCCCCCGCACCGTGGAATCGACTGCACCGCCGCTTAGGCATGCCACGATTTCTTTTGCCGGAACGGAAACACTGCCGATCCCGATATTACACAAGCTCAGAAGCAACACACCACAAAATAGGATCACAAATCCTGTCACATATCTGAACATTTTTCTGTCGGTCTGTCCCATGATTTTCCCTTTCAATGTAGTAAAAAAATATATTTCATGTGCGTTTCGCTGTCCGGTTCTCCCGACAGCATTTCATTTATATCCTCAATAAAACGGCCGATCGACATGGAGTGCTGATACAGGTCATCAGTCGTACACCACACATTCCCCTCTCTCACTGCTTTGAAATCCCCCAGCATTTCACTCTTGCCCAGCAGTTCCTCCACGGTCTGGATCTCGCCGTCGATCGTACTGTTATAGATCAGATAATCGGCATCCTTTGCTGTCGCATAAAATTCCTCCATCGTCATATTGACAGAGGATTTGTGATCCGAAGCCGATCCCAGATTTTCAAAAATATAGTTGCCGCCTGCCAGATCAATCATCTGCGGGACGTAATCGGATGTCTTTCTGACATTTACCGTGCCATTTGAGGTAATGTAGAAAAACGCCACCGTTTTTTCCGTCCGCTCCTCCTTCGACACACGCTCCAGAATATCCACCTGTTTTGCAAATGTCTCGTCTGCCTGTGTTTCCTTTCCGAGCAATGCGCCGTAAAACCTTATCCATTCTACTCTGCCGAGCGGATGCGTTTCATAGCTGGAGTAATCGATCAGCACCGGGATTTTGAATTCGTTCAGCTTATCGATCACCTCCGGCGAATGCAGGATCATCGTATTTTCGATTGCAAGGCTGCAGCCTTCTGACAAGATCAATTCGTAATCGGGCATACTGTATTTGCCCGCATAAAGCATTTCTCCGGCTTCCATTGCCGCCTTCGCCTCATCGATATACCAACCGTCCGCCTTCTGTCCGGAAAAACGGATCGTTCCGATTGCGTCCAGTTCCCGAAACAGATCCATGGCGGCACTGGCGACCAGATACAGCTTTTCCACCGGCTGTCTCAGCACCACAATGTTTTCATCCAGTGCCTGCGGTACGCTTTTTCCCTCCGGCACAACCAGAAACTGTGCGCCGTCCGTCGTGGTCGTCAGCATCACATAGCCGCCCTCGTAATAGTCCACCGCGAAATTCTTCGCGTACTGCAGTTCCATGCTGCCCTCATATACCAGATCTTTGTTGTTTTCTGTCACACTCTGCGTATCCGTTTTCCCGTTCACGCCTGTCTCATCATGCGCGTCCACCTCAAAAGCTGTTTTCCGCTCTTCTCCAGAAGCTGCTTCCACCGGTTCCTCCACAACCGTGTCAGAAGCAGAAGAAGGACTGCCGCAGCCAAAAAGCCCCAGCAGTCCCATGAGAAGCAGACATCCGATCAGATCCATATATTTTTTTCTCTTGCTCATTTTTCTTACCTCTTGCCACACCGACCTGACCAATGATACATTTTATTCTACCGGATATAAGCTGTCCATATGAAATGTGATCGTATACTCAATCTCATGAGGCTTGCTCATCGCCACGGTATCACCGATGACAGTCATCGGCTCATCAAAAATGAGAACCGGAATCTCAAATACGGAATTTCCGTCTGTATTTACCGGCAGATATTTTTCCCCGTCCACAATCATATAATCATAGTTCGGGCTGCTCCATTCTACGGTCGCAGTCACCTTTCCTCCATCCGCCGTAACTGTGGCTGGTGATAAAATCTGTGCCTTTCCGCTGCCTCCCTCAAATGTCAGTTCGGCCGTATAGGTACCATCCGCAAGCGAACCGACATCTGTCCTCTGTGCGCCGTCCGCAGTCTGATCCTGTGACTCATCCATTGCTTCGTCCGCCACCTGTTCCTGAGAATCATCCTCCACCGGCTGCGGATTCATCACACTCACCTTGTGATCATACCACTTTCCTTTTTTGCCCAGCAGTGCCAGATCAAACTCTTCATCGAGCACCGGAACGGGTACATCAAACCCATTGACTTCCTCCGACATGCCATCGCTGTAGGTGACGGTGTCCACAGTCGGTTGCAGCAGTTCCGCTCCATCTTTCTGCGCATCCTCAGCGAATCCGGAATAAAGATTTACAATATTTTTGGATGTCAGTGATACATGGATCACCATCTCACCATCCTTGACAGTCAGTGTTCCCTTTCCGTCACACGCCTCATTCACATGAAACATGCTGCTGTCCGTGTGAAACTCTGCCATGTAAACGCCGTTTTCCAGTTGCGGTGCGCCCTCTGCCATCACAGCATCCGTTTCTTTATCAGGCACATCACTGGCTCCATGTTTTGTGTCACTTGTAACAAATGTCACACCCCATAGTTCTGTATTGCCGCAGCCGGCAGTTAATACTCCTGCCAGCAAAAGCATACATACCATTGCAATTATTTTCTTCTTCATTTTCACTCTCCATTCCACTATCTGAATCAAATCACTCTGTCTGCTGTCACAGCCGTTCTAATCTGTACCGGGCTGCGATACTTCTTTGTCTTACTGATTCATCACATCTGCAATATGTGCAACATACAACTGCTGGATCGCATCGATCTCACCGAGACCGGAAATCTGTGCATCTACGCTGTCAAAATTTCCGGATGCCCGGAACATACTGATCCATGAGTCCTCTTCCTCGCCTGCCATGTCATTATTTGCATGATCTCCGGCTACAACCATGAGCGGGCGAAGGATCACTTTTTTATATCCGGCCTTTTGTACTGCCTCGATCACTGCCTCACAGGAGGTCTCTTCCGGCTCACCCTCTACCGTTCCGACAAATACATTATCGTAGCCCAGCGCACCCATCTGTGTCTGCATCTGGCTGTAAGACACCTTTGCGGTATGAGAAGTTCCGTGACCCATAAATACAAAAGCAACACCATCATCCTTTACCACGTCCAGACTGTCATAACCTGCATCCTTCACTGCCTCGTTCGTGATTGCCTCTGCAACTTTTGCCTTATCCTCGTTGATCACAGTAGCATCGTTACCAACCTCCCCGAGCAGGGGCTCTGCCACCTTTACGCTCTCGAATTGATCTTCGTATGTCTCCACGGTCTTCATCAACTCGTCATACTCCGCGCCATGCATCAAATGTGTCGGTTGCAGGATCAGATTCTTAACACCATTATTTATTGCACGCTCTAACGCCTGATCCACGTTGTCAATGCACTCGCCATCCCGCGCCTGCACATGGTTGATAATGATCTGTGAAGTAAATGCCCGTCTGACCGACCAGTCCGGATAAGCTGCTGCAATGGCATCCTCAATTCCTTTAATATCGGAGACACGGCTGTCATTATAGGAAGTACCGAAGCTGACCACCAGAATCTCATTTTCTCCAATCTCATCCTGATTAAGCGGATCATCCTTAGCAACATCGCCTGTATCCTTTCCGAAGTAATCCGGATCAGCGTTTTCGCCTTCTACCAGTGCTTTCTGTTCGTCCGTCAGCGCATCCCATGCTTCCTTTGCCGCCTTGCACTGCGCATCTGTCTCATCTGTCCGTTCCTGTACATAAATTGCATCGATCAATGCTGCCACCTCATCTGCTGCCTTTTTGTCAGTGTCTGCTTCATTTTCTATGTCGGCTGCTTCTCCCTGCTCTGCGGTATCTCCGGCTTCCGCTGTCTCATCACTTACCGTCTCACTGCTCTCTGTCGTCTGCACCGGCGTACCATTGTCTCCGCAGCCGGTCAGGCAGAATGCTGCCGCAAGTGTAAGCGCCAAAAGCATTGTTACTGTTTTCTTTTTCATAATTCCTCCTTTTTGACAGTCCTTGCTGTCACATGATGTTATTGGTGTGGATTTTGAATATGTCACCAGACATTCCGTTTCGGACACACAAATAACCAAATAACACCTTTTTTCCGTGCACAAAGCGTACCTGCAAAACCTGCCACCGACAGCTTCTTACGGATGCTTGGCAACAAAAAGGAAACCCTTTGCCTATGCAGGTAAAGGGTTATATACAAAAGAAAACTCACAAAATTATTCTAAAACTCATTCGATCATTTTCGCGTACAACCAGTTACTCGTGGTCTGAAACATATGTGTAGCCATCACAGCTACATACAGCTTCTGTACAGCCGTCAGGCAGGTCTCCCGGCTTAAAGATCATCGCATCCGCCATCTTCCCGGTTTCCCAGTGATATCTCGGCCTCTGCTCCCTAATTACGGTGACGAGTTCGTACAGGATTTGCACCTGTTTCCCTTTTCACCGGAACCAATCTTTTGTATCTTCCATTCTGATTGTTCCGACACCTGACTGCTACATATTCAATTGAAGCCATTCTAGCACACTTCTCACGGCAGTGCAATCCTTCTGAGAGACTTTTTTCTGTCGTAACTTTTTGCTATACTTTTCTTGAAAAGTGTAACCTTCACAACCGAAACGGTGCTTATCAGATTGAAGGCCTTTTACCACGAAAAGAAGGGAGGCGAAAAGCTTGGACGACAACCAGATTGTTGAGTTATATTTGCTGCGGGACGAAACAGCCATCAAACAGACGACCGAAAAATTCGGAACCCGTTTGCGCTTACTGGCTTATCGGATCGTTCATGACCGTCAGACTGCCGAAGAATGTGAAAACGACACCTACATGGAAGCGTGGAACACCATCCCGCCCCATGAACCCAGAAGCTATTTATATGCTTTTCTAGCCCGGATCACCCGCCACGTTTCCTTGAATTGTTGTCGTGATCGCAGTCGGCTGAAACGCAGTGCCTTTATATGTGAACTCAGTGCAGAGATGGAACAATGCATTCCGGCTCCGGATGATGTCTCTTGCCGCATAGACGATATGGCGCTTAGCGAAGCGATCAACGGATTTCTTAACACACTATCCAAAGAAAAAAGAAATATCTTTATACGCCGATATTGGTATTTGGACTCCATTGCTGACATTTCCAAATGCTTTGCTCTATCCGAGAGCAAGGTGAAAACGACGCTTTTCCGTTGTAGAAACCAATTTCGTGAATATCTTGAAAAGGAGGGCTACACATTATGAGAGGGAATGAATTATTAGATAAGATGGAGCTTGTTGACCCTGCCTATGTAGAAGCAGCCGACACTAAGCCCAAGAAGAAAATTGTCCGGATCAGGCAAATCGCAGTTGCTGCCTGTTTTGCGTTAACGATTTTCGCATGGGCAAGTTTTTCACCACAAGATACACCGGATGATACCGCCAACCTGCCCATGCTGTCTATTGCAGAAAGTGCCGAAGGTATGGGATATGAGGGTTATATGGCGTATGATATTTCAGAGCTTGTAAATGCAAATCCCTGGAATGAAGATTCAGAATTAACTGCCCTGCCCGTCTATCAAAATTCTCTGACTTATGACGAAAATTTTGTTGCATCAGGCGCTGATTCCGGCAAAATGAAACTGTTCTTGTTGGAGGTTGCCGGCAGATTGGGACTCGATGCAAATAATCTGAAGGTCACCGACAATGCCCCGGATGAGGAGTCAAAACAGAAAATGATCGAGAAATTCCAATCGGTGAATGATACGGTCCCGGATGGATACTTCAACCCAACGGAGCTGATCATTGATGCCGATGGATTAAAGATCGAAGTAGACCAGACTATGACAGCAACGGTATCTTTCGATCCTGCGGTATCTCTTCCCGATAAGTATCACTTCACGCACTATGCATCCTATGATGACATGGTTGCCGTGGCT
>JAQYOU010000072.1 GCA_028727105.1 bacterium | reverse complement strand
TGTCTTATAGTCGTGCCTGATATTTGTATGATTTTTTCTGAACATAGTTTATTTGATTTTTTGTGAGTATCACATCCTTTTCATGCTATATATGCATACAATCCTGCTAATTTGTAATAAACTTAACTAAGTGACATTGGTTCAGTACCTTCACAGTTACGATGCGAAAATCCATGAAAATCGTCTACGACGATGGGATTTCCGCACTCATGAATCATGTTCTTACGGGTGCTAGACATCCGGTGGATGTCTGCTTAGCACCGACCGGAGTGAAACGTAGACCTACGCGGTTCCGCTCCGACCTGTTCTGAACAGTTACAAATAATCTTTCTATAACAGCATGGGCGTGGAATCACTTCCACGCCCATGCAAATTCTATCTTATACTTTCCGGTTACTGTTAATATATTTCTTGATAGATTCCAGCACCATTTCTCTGGAGTATACCCGTTTTTCCTTTTCTTTCTCAGTACTGCGAAAGCCCTGCACACGTTTTAATGCCAGACGATGCGTCTTTTCCATGTTCTGGATGGCGCGCTCCAGATTCTCTCTGGAAAAACGCGCACGCTCCTCGGCGAAATTGGCGCTGACCTCCTGGGTCCGTTCCTGGATCGTTGCCACAAACTGATCCATATGCTGGTTCAATGTAGACTCCAGCGCGATCACATTCTGCTCAAAATGCGTCAATACGGATACGGTCAACGTCGTGTCTGCCGCAACCACTGCCATCAGGATCAATGATAAAAACTCCATCCACGACGGCGGGATCCAGCCCACCATCTGCTTGGTAAAAGGTGCAATCCCATATACAACGATGAGCCCTGCAATACCGAAACCGATGGAAGCAGGCAGACACACACGCCCGTGAATGTTCAGCGGAACATCACTATAATCCCACCAATATGCATGGAACAATTTTTCCAGGACATAGGAGGTTACATACTCCAACACGATACTTCCAAAAAATGCGATCAGGAAGATCTGCCACCATGCCAGATCCGAAATCCCATGCGCCTCCGCCTGATCCACGATAAATGTGATCGCTGTCGCGCCCACACCATAGATCGGGCAGACCGGTCCATAGAGAAACCCGCGGTTCTGCCACTTTCCGTTCTTGATGGTACAGAACGCGGATTCATAGATCCATCCCATCACGCTGAAAATCACAAAATACACAAAATACTTACTGATCCACATAAAACTTAACCTTACCCTCGTTTCCTCATTGCAAATGTCTCTTTTGTTGAAATAAATTTATCTACCAGACACAGGATCCATGCCTCTCTGCTTCTCGGCAGCTTTGTGATCGTGAGAGGCCACATGTGCGTCCGAATCATGTGCTGCACCAGTTCCCCGATCTGAAAATAAGTAACTGCATTTTCACAGGATGTATCCGGATGATGATAGCCATGCAGACGGTGCGACCTGTCATTTTCATGCCAGTCATATAGATAAAAATCATGCATGAAAGCACCGATCACCAACGCCCGCTCATTCGCCCCCAGATGCCACCGGCGGTTTACAAGAAAACACATCCGGGTCACGCGCTCCACATGATCATACGTCGTGATCGATCCATGCTGGATATAGCGCTTCATCTCCTGTATCTTCGCGTGCTGCCGGTAACAATACAGCAGCGCATCCAATTGTACCTGTTCTTCGTTGGTCAACTCCATAAAAAGAAACCTCCAATTTTAATCACATTCTATATCATAAGCAACGCAAAAAGCAACCCCTTTATCATCCTTTCGGGATGCTTTTGGGATTGCTTTCTTATTCTAATATGATACCGTAATGTATTTTATGATCCTACAGCGCCTTCTTATACAACATCTCAATATCGCACTGTCTGGATGCCCGCGGGTTCACTGCGATATTTCCGCTCTTCATGGCATCTGCTGCCATGGCCGGGATCTTTGCCTCGATCTCTTCAACTGAAACAGCACCGGTTCTGCTTGCGTTATTCACTGCCTCTACGATCCCTGACGGGATTCCGATGTCAGCGCTTAAGGAACGGATCGCCTCCACCAGCATCATAGGCTCAAACTCGCCCTCGTAAGCAGGGATCTTGCTGATATAATTGTAGATCTTTAAGTATCTACCGTGATCAGCCAGCGCATTGTACTCAGCGATGACCGGGAGAAGTACGGCATTTGCCACGCCGTGCGGCACGTTGAAATAAGCGCTGATGGGATGACTCATGGCATGCACGTTTCCGAGTCTTGCAAAGGAGAACGCCAGACCCGCGAACAGTGAGCCTGTCATCATCGCCTCTGCAGCCTCGGCATCCATACGGTTTGCCACGAAACGGCGGATATTGCCTCCGATCAGCTCCATGGCTTTCTCTGCCATCGCATCGGAGAAGGGAGATGCAGCGGTGGAAATATATGCTTCTTCTGCGTGAATAAACGCATCAATGCCGCAGGCTGCTGCCACAGATGCCGGTGCACTCATGATCAGCTCCGGATCCAGGATCGCATAATCCGGAAACAGTTCATAACTAAATACTGTCAATTTATAGTCTCTGCTATGATCAGTAATAACTGAAAAGGCAGTTACTTCAGAACCGCTGCCTGCTGTGGTCGGCAGTGCGATCAGCGGTACGATCTTTCCGGGCACCTTATGTGCCCCCTCATAATCTGTAATATTTCCGCCATACTTTGCCAAAACGCCCACTGCCTTAGATACATCCATCGGAGAACCACCACCTAATGCAACAAGGAAATCTGCTCCGCATGCTTTAAATGTCTCTGCCGCCTTCTGAACGGTATCTACAGACGGATTTGCCTCTGTATCCGTAAAGTAGTCAGACTGGATTCCTGCTTCTTTTAAATAATCAGCTGCACGCTGCACGATACCCATCTTTTTCAGATTCGGTCCTGATATGATCAGCGCATGGCTTCCTCCCAGTTTTTTTGCAATTTCAGGCAATTTTGCCATCGTACCTCTGCCCACAACGATATTCTGCGGTACAGAAAATGAAAATTCGTTCATGATAGTCCTCCTCAATAATAAATCAATTATGCCACCTGTTCGAGCCTTGCAAATACACGCTCGATCGCAGCGTCTATTACACTGTCAAGTTCCTCGTCGTCTGCCTCCGGCATCAGGCTCGCTGCGTCCTCATCAGAGATCAGCTCTACCAGCATACCAAACTCTTCTTTATACTTGCGCTTACATATCACGTAAAATACAACGCCCAGTAGACTCCAGCTGCCGACCGCCAGCCACTCCTGTGCCACCAGACTGCAGCCGCTGCCCGGGATCAGATACATTGCCACCATAAAACCGGACATGAGAACAGCCATCGCACCTACAAACTTCCAGGGGCCTACTTTATAAGGACGGTCCATCTCCGGCTCCTTTTTGCGCAGGATCAAAAATGAAATAGAAACCATACAATACGCCAGACAGCATCCGAAATTACCCGCATCGGAGATCCAAACCAGCATCTTTCTTCCCGCCAAAGGAGCAAGCATTGTCAGTGCTCCGATCAGGATCAGAGAGTTGATGGGACTCTTGTACTTCGGATGAAGCTTTGCAAAGGTCTTCGGGATCATATAAGATTCCGCCATAGAATACATCGCTCTGGAACCACCGATCATAAAAGAGTTCCAGGATGTCACGATTCCGCACATACCGCCGACGATAATGACTTTCGCCATCACAGGTGTATGAAATGCTGCCGCCATGGCATCTGCGGTCACCAGTCCGGTTCCGCTCTCGGAAGCCAGGATCGCATCGGAATTCATCACCAGTCCAACCGCCACGATGACCAGCGCATAGAAAACAACCGCCATTACAACGGAAAGAATGAGCATTTTTCCGATCTTTTTCAGCGGAACATTGATCTCCTCCGCTGCCTGCGGAATGACATCAAATCCGATAAAATAAAAGGGTGTCATTACTGCTACGGACAGCATGCTCTTTAATACTGATCCGCCGCCGGTGCCCACAAACATCTGACCGTTTAAGTTATCCACGGTTCCGTTAAACACGGATGCAACGATCAACAAGATGCCGGATCCACCAATGATCAGTGTGAGTATCGTCTGTAAAACAGCCGCCGTTTTTGCTCCTATGATATTGATGAGCATGATGATAAATGCCAAAATGATCGCCACTGCCAGCCATGAGGCATAAATATCAAAACCCGCCACCGTATACAGATAACCTTTTAAAAAGCCAGGAAACAAATAGGTCAGGATCGTCGGAAATGCGCACGCCTCAAAGCATGCAACACTGACATAGCCTAAAATAATGGCCCATGTACAGATAAAAGATCCCGTCGGTCCCATTGCCCGGTGACTGAACACATGCTCACCACCACACTGCGGCATGGCCGCCGTCAATTCTGCGTAGGTCAGACCTACGAAGAAGATCATAATGCCGCCCAGCACAAAACCGAGCGCCGCTCCAAGCACGCCGCCCTTTCCGATCCAGCTGCCGGAGGATACCACCCAGCCCCAGCCGATCATCGCTCCAAATGCAATGACTAAGATGTCCCATGCACTAAATACTTTGTCAAATTCAGATTGTTTCTTATCCATATGTATCTATCCCCCTTACTCCGCAAACAGCTCTTTTGCCAGCGTCTCGATATAGTTTGCCGTGCGCTCCACACCCAGCAGACTGCTGTCTATGAGCAGATCCCTGTTGTGACGGTCACCACGATTACTTCCGGTCAGTGCCAGATGACGCTTGTGATAGCGTTTGTCCTTCTCGCTGATCAAAAGCTTTGCGTCCGGCTCGGACAGATTGTGACTCTCCATCACGTTTTTGATGCGAACCTCGTTGGGTGAATAGATAAAGATCCGGAGCACATCCTCCCGATCTTTTAAGATATAGTCAGCAGACCGTCCGATGATCACACAGGATTCCCTGTCCGCCAGCTTCCGGATGATCTGTTTCTGTACATGAATCGCGCGCTCCGTCAGATCGGCGTACTTTGAAAAGTTACCGCGTTCCTGACCCTGCACGCCTTTTCCTGCGATCGTGATTCCCTCCTCAACTTTTTCCATAATATCTTTCGGAACGCCTACCTCATCGATAATGGCATCCACAAGTTCACGGTCATAAAATTTGATGCCAAGATCCTCCGCAACCTTTCTTCCGACTGCATTTCCTCTGGCACCATACTCACAACCGATGGTAATTACCATATGTTTCATCTATTTTGTCCCCTTCTCTATATTATTTTTTCGCAAAAATATAACTGTAAAAGGAGCCACTGGCAGCGCTGTTTCTCTGCCAATGACCCCTTTGTCATCCTTACTTCGTTCCGATGATGAAAAAACATTTTCCAATTTATGATAATGCCTCTACAGACTCTTTGATGATCGCTACTGCCTTGTCGCAATCCTCCTCAGTCAGGATGAGGGGCGGTACCATACGGATGGTATGTGCACCGATCGCAGTGATGAGCAGATGTCTGTGCAGACACTCATGCTTTACATCCACGCCACTGATGCTGTCATCAAACTCTACACCAACTAACAGACCCTGATGTCTGACTTCTTTTACATGAGGCAGAGTCTCCAGCTTTGCTGAGAAGTAGTCGCCCATCTTCTTTGCATTTCCTGCCAGATCACGGTCAAGAAGCTCATTGACCTCGGCCAGCGCTGCTGCGCAGCATACGGGATGTCCGCCAAAGGTCGTGCCATGGCTTCCTGCTGAGAATGCTTTTGCAACCTCCTCTGTCGCACAGATCGCACCGATGGGCATTCCGCCGCCAAGTGCCTTTGCCATGGAAACGATATCCGGCTTAATGCCATAGTTCATGTAGCTCATAACCGCACCGGTTCTGCACCATCCGGTCTGAACCTCATCGATCAGAAGGAGCATGCCCTTCTCATCACAGAACTCACGAAGGCCCTTCATGAACTCCATGGTAGCGGGATGTACACCGCCCTCGCCCTGTACCGGCTCGATCATGATGGCGATGGTGTTCTCGGTGCATGCATTCTTGAATGCCTCCAGATCATTGTAGGGTGCGTAAGAGAAACCGTAGGTCATGGGACCGAAGCCTACCTGACATCCGTTTCCGGGCTGACCGGTTGCTGACATGGCACCGAAGGTTCTTCCGTGGAAGCCCATCTTTGCGGTTACGATGTGATATCTGTTGGGGCCGTATTTCTCGATGCCGTATTTACGTGCCATCTTGATCATTGCCTCGTTTGCCTCGGTACCGGAGTTCTGATAAAAGATCTTATCCATGCCGATGGTCGTGCAGACCTTCTCAGCTAACAGTGCCTGGGGAATGGTGTAAGGATAGTTGAAGGTGTGCATGATGTCACCAACCTGATCCTTCACAGCCTCAACGACCTTCTCATTACAGCTTCCGGCGCTGTTTACGGCGATACCTGCGTAAAAATCCAGATAGCCCTCACCGTTCTCATCATAGAGATACATATCCTTTGCAGTCTCTGCAAGAAAATCGAAACGCTCATAGGTCTCGATCATATATTTGTTTACCTTGTCTTTGATGTCCTGTGCGGTTAATCCTGTGTCCTTTAATCTCATTTCTAAATCCTCCTGTAGATATATATTTGGCATGATCTTCATATAAAAAGCAAAAAAGGCACTTATCCCCTGGGATAAGCGCCTTTGCTTCATGTCATGTCGTTTATGATTTAACCACATATACATTAGCACTCGAACTTTTATTTGTCTACTTTATAAAATTAGGTTTTGTCATTCTAATGCAAATTTTTTCGCATGGCATTCATAACAGATTGTCATGTCTCAACCGGTGTGAACAATCACTCTTCATGCAGGATCAGCTTGAATACGGCAGTCTGGCTGTAGGTCAGCGGCTCCCCGTGCATGAAAAAGATGATTCCATCCGCAGGTGCACGAAGCTCTTCAACGACCTCACCCTCGTAGCAGTCAATGATCCGCGCCAAAAGCTGTCCTTTTTCGACTTCATCTCCGACACAAACAACCGACTCAAAAATGCCGGAGCTCTTTGTCGGAACAGATACCATATCTGTATCTTCTACCACTCTGGAAATATAACCGTCATGTCCGCGGTAATCTACGATTCCCTGTCGCTTTAAGAAGTTCAGGATACATCCAACAGATTCCTTGGCGCTCTTTTTATCGATATTGGTCGTGGTAGTCGTGTACATGCTGAAGGCATGTGTCTCCCACAGCTGCCAGTTATAGTTCAATGTGGTTGTGTCAAAGGGGCGCACCGCCCGCCGCACCACGTAGGGCATACCAAACTGTCTCGCCAGATCCAGATTCTCAACCCCCGTCGCCATCAGGCGCACATGGGGCAGAAATTCACCGGGCATATAAAAGGATGTATACTGGATACCGTATTTATATTCCGAGATGACCCGAAATACGCCGTCCGCGATCCGCTGCGTCGTCTCACCCAGGTCATAGCCCGGGAACATGCGGTTGATATCCGTATTATCCACCGACCAGAAACGCTTTTTCGTATTCATGGAATAGGGATTGACGCAGGGAATGATGAGTATGCTGTGCCCAGGCAGCAGCTTTCCGTCTTCCTCCAGCTGCTTGAAGCGCTTCACCAGCATGGAACAGCAATACAGCTGCTGGATCTCATTTCCGCGCATGCTGCCCACGATACAGACAGATTTTTCTCCGGAGCCAAACTCGTATCCCGTCACCCGGAAATTATCCCGGTACAAGCCCTTGATCTCATAGATGACTTTCTTTTTCATGACTCATACGCCTCCTCTCTCAGCAGGCGTCCCACTAAAGAGCCCTCATCCACCACCGGATACTCCCGGATCGTAAACAGAATGCCGTCCATCGGTGCCGTGATGATCTCCACCACCTCACCGTGTAAGGGGTCAATAATGCGACCCACCTCATCACCTTTTTTCAGCTTTTCCCAATGCTTCACACTTGGTACAAAAATCCCGCCGGTTCCGGCGTTAAAATAATACATATCATCCGGATCGCGGGAAATGATCGGTTTCCGCACAGCGGGCGACTCGCCCTCCCACATGCCAAGCTCATGCATCAGATGCAGGATACCGTCTACCATCTGATCGCAATAGCTCTTCGTAATGCGCATGCCCACACCCATCTCTACGACCAGTGTCGGCGTTCCTGTGCTGTTTAAACTATAGGCAAACGTAGATTCCAGCACCGTGCTCGCTCCGTGGACCCAGATAAAATCCACATTTGATTCTTTCGCCAACGGCACCAGCTCCTCTTCGTGGAGCTCATTGATGCGGGTCTGCGGAATTTCCGTCAAAAAAATATTGCTGGCGTGAATATCAAAATACCACACCGTAGCCCCCGGCCTCTGCTACGTCCTTCAGCACCAGATCGTCAAAATGATCCAGCACATAGTTCATATCCTCCTCATAGAACGGAAGATACGTCGGCGCATTGGAAAGGACCGGTTCTTCGCCGAGATAATATTTGATCATCTTCCACGATGAGCTCTGAGCCGTTTGCCAGATGTGCGCCTGCACAACTCTCTGGTGATCATCGGATAAGAAGCACCGGAAGGCACCCTCAGGTTGTCCTCCAGAATATACCAGTTTCCGTCCTTTCCCTTTACCAGATCGATGCCGGAAATATGTGAATAAATACCCTTTGGCGGCATTGCATCCTCACACTCTGCCATATAGCCGCTGGAAGCAAATATGAAATCCTCCGGCACCACTCCGTCTTTTACGATCTGCTTTTTACTATAGATATCCTTCAAAAACAGATTCAGCGCCATCACCCGCTGCTTGAGTCCCCGCTCCAGATAGTCGAATTCCTCATGTCCGATGATCCGCGGGATCGCGTCAAAGGGAAAGAGCTGCTCCTTAAACGTATTGTTTTTATAGATTCCGAATTTCACACCATAACGCGCCAATAACTCATTGACGGTATCCGTGTGCTGCAACAATTCTAATGTACTCATACGATCACCCCTTTTTGTAGAACAAAAAAGGTGCTCTGCAAAATAGCAGAACACCTTCATTCGTAAATATTGGATTCATGTTACACCCATTATAAAAACGTTGTCAAGTTTTTCCGATATTTACTAATATTATTAGGTTTTTGTCGAGTGGAACACTGAATTGTTCAAATTGTGATTCTAGTGCTCATACCATCCCAGCACACCGGGGGTCAGATTGATATTGATCTGTTTCACCTCCTGGTATTCCTCAAGACCATGCACACCCAGCTCTCTTCCGATACCGCTCATCTTATAGCCGCCCCAGGGTGCCTCGTTGAAGGTCGGATTGTAGCAGTTGATCCAGGTGATACCGGCGCGGATCTCCTTGATGACGCGCAGCGCTCTCGTTCCGTCTGCGGTAAATACAGCGCCTGCCAGTCCGTAAGGAGTATCGTTTGCCATAGCGATCGCCTCCTCCTCGGTCTTGAAGGTCTGAATCGTCACAACCGGTCCGAAGATCTCCTCCTTCACGATGGTCATATCCGGTGTACAGTTGTCGAAGATTGTCGGGCGGATAAAGCATCCCTTTGCACACTCGCCCTCGGTGTAGCGCTCACCACCGCACACTAAGGTCGCACCCTCTGCCTTTCCTTTTTCGATATATGCCAGCACCTTGTTCATGTGGCTTTCGGAAACCATTGCACCCATATCCGGGTTATCCAAAGGGTTTCCAATGGTCATGGCATTGGCTTTCTTCGCCAGACGTTTCACGAACTCATCGTGGATGCTCTCCTCAATGATGATCCTGCTGCCTGCGGAGCAGACCTCGCCCTGATTGAAGAAGATACCGACCATCGCCCATTCCACAGCACCGTCCAGATCTGCGTCAGCAAAGATCACGTTCGGAGACTTTCCACCAAGCTCCAGACCAACCTTTTTCACATTATTTGCTGCCTGACGCATGATGGACTGTCCCACCTCGGTACTTCCGGTGAAGGTCACCATGTCTACATCCTTGTTTCCGGCCAGCTCGTCTCCGATGGTTCCACCGGGGCCCATCACGAGATTGACCACGCCCTTCGGCAAACCGCACTCCTCAAAGATTTCAAACATCTTGATATTGGAAAGTACGCATACCGTAGCAGGCTTAAATACGATACTATTTCCTGCAGCCAGTGACGGTGCCATCTTCCATGCACCCATCAAAAACGGATAGTTCCAGGGAGTGATCTCCGCACACACGCCCACCGGCTCATGTACCGTATAGCTGTGCATCTGACCAAAGCCGGAATTTACATCATAACAGCCACCGTAAGGTGCCTTGATCAGGCTGGCATAATAACGGTAGCAATGAATGCCATCATCAATGTCACACTCTGCCTCACGTAAGGGTTTACCCATATCAATGGCATCCAGTCTTGCCAGTTCGTCCTTGTTTGCTTCGATGGCATCCGCGATCTTAAGAAGCATATCGCCGCGTACCTGTGAATCCATATCACGCCACTCTCTTGTCTCATAAAAAGACTTCTTTGCCGCTGCGATGGCTCTGCGTGCATCATCAACAGTGGCCTCTGCTACCTCTGCGATCACCTCTCCGGTTGCAGGGTTGATGGACTGGAAGGTCTTTCCCTCACTGCCGTCTACCCATGCGCCGTCGATAAATAATTTTTTCGTCATCATATCTGATTTTTCCTCCTGACTTCACATATTATTGTAACTGTTCAAACCTCATCCCGATTCCGCTGTAGTTCCGAATGCTTACATAAACTTACGTTTTACTGCGTCTGCCAAAAACTGCGCGGTTCCGTCCACGCCAAATAGACTGCTGTCGATCAAAATGTCCTTATGTCGTTTGTCATCCGGGAGATAACCTGCATACTGCATATGGTAGGAATCCCGGGCTTCATCCACACACTTCATCATCCGTCTCGCCTCTGCCTCATCCATATGCAGATCCTCGATACAGTGCTTCAGACGTGCTTCGTAGGAAGCATATATATATATATGCATGCTGCGCTCAACCTCACTCAAAATAAAATCTGAGCACCGTCCGACGATGATACAGTTATCCTTTTCCGCCAAAAACTTGATGATGTTTTCCTGCGCCTCAAAGATCTTATCCTGAGTCGCATTCGTTCCCCTTCCGAGCGGGAACTGCATCCGTGAAAACGGATTCACGGACTGCTTTGCCGCCTTTTCCTCCTCCTGATTGATGACAGAAACCGGAAGTTTCAATTTCTCTGCTGCCTGATCCACAATATCTCTGGCATAATACTCAATGCCTAAAATCTCGCTCATGCGCTTTGCGATCGGTCGTCCCAGACTTCCGAACTGGCGTGTAATTGTTACTACATATTTATCCATTCTCTAATCCTCCTGTTTTTACTGATCCAACCCTTGTCTTTCAACGATATCAACACTATATCATGTGCAAAAACAGCACATGATCAACATTCGTCACTCGTCGATCATGCAAGCATGTCGACTCACTTGCGTTCACTATACCACAAAGCCTGCAACTACAAAACATGCCACGGAGATCACACTGGCGATGATCACATACGGAAACTGCGTCAGGGCATGTTCCATATTCTCTACGCCCGAAGACTGCGAAGCGAGCAGTGTCGCATCCGCATAAAAGCATGCATGGCTTCCGAAAGTACCGCCGGAAATGATCGCTGCCATGATGAGCACCGGATTTGCACCGAGCGCTGCGCCCAGCGGAAATACGATCGGTGTGATGATAGAGCTCATTCCCCAGTCAGAACCGGTGGTGAACGCCAGGATCGCACCCAGCAGAAATACCATTGCCGGAAAAATAGTTGCAAATAAGAACGGCTCAGCCAGTTCAATGATGTATTCCGTCATGCCCATCTGTCCGGAAATATCCTTTAATACGAAGGTCACAAGAAGCATCGTCAGTGTCGGGAGCATATCGCCAAAGCCCCGGATCATGCTGCTTAAAAATCCGTCTACAGAGATGATCCTTCTGGGCACATACATCACAAAGCAAATGATCAGTGCGATGATGACTGCCACAAGGATATCCCCAGTCACAACTGCTACTCCAACCAATACTCCCATGGGGATCAGGAAGTTCCAGATGTTTCCATCCTCCTCATCCTCATATTCATCATGGTTATACTTTCTGCTGGCGTCTGAGTACACCTTTCCAGTCTCCTCCACACGCTTATAAGCCTTTTTCATTGCTCCCAGCTTCGGCATCCAGCCCATGGCAAAGAGAAATACAACGATCAGCGCCACGATCGGATAAAAGCAGAAGGGGATCGCCTTTACATAAGCACTCATTGCGTCGGTGACACCGCTGATCGCCTGCACGCTTTCCTGTTCATAGAAAAGACTCGCATAAAAAACTGCCCAGGTAGAAAACGGAAGCAGCACACACACCGGAGCACCGGTGGAATCCAGAATATATGCCAGTGATTCACGGGGCAGCTTCTGCTTGTCGCTGATCTTTTTCATACAGGCACCGATGGACAACACATTGAGGTAATCATCTACAAATATTAAAATGCCCATGACAAAAGTCGTCATCAGGGTCTTTTTTTCACTGTTACAAAATTTCGATATGTACTTTGAGAAACCAAAGCTTCCTTTCGAGTCTGTCAGCAGGCTGATGAACCCTCCGAATAACAGACATACAAGCATGACCCAGACATTCTCTGCCAGCATATTTTGGAGTGATTCACTCCATGTGGTGAGAAAACCTGTGCCGCTCACAAAAATTGCCGCCACCATAGAACCAATGATCATACACTCAACACACCGGCGGGTGGCAACTGCTCCTATAATGATAAATAATGTAATGATGATTGCTACTAATGCCAGATTCAGGTTCATGTATCAGACCTCCATTTCTTTTTATCAAGAAAAAAGACGCATACCCCTTTTCAGGGATATGCGCCTTTGCATTCCTTTATCTTTAAATCTTATAAATCAAATGCCTTTTTTGTATCTGCCAGTGCCTCATCCATACGGCTGATGACATCCTTGATGTCCTGATCAGATAATACGGCAGTGGGCTCGAAACGGATCGTCTTGGCATTTACCAGTGTTCCGGCGGTCATGACCTTTCTTGCGAACAGACCCTTGGAAGTCTCATAACCCAGCTCGCAGGAACGGAACTCTACAGCCAGCATCAGACCGGTTCCACGAACCTCCTGAATGATCTCCGGATACTTGTCAGCCAAAGACTGTAAGCCTGCCTTTAATACTTCACCCTTCTTTGCACATACACCGGGGATATCGTTCTCCAGCATGTATTTGATCGTTGCAAGTGCTGCTGCACAGCAGAGCGGGTTTCCGCCGAAGGTAGGAGAACCAAGTAACCACGGGTTGTCGATCAGATCCTGTGTCCACATCTTCGGTCTGCAGATGATACCGGTGATCGGTAACACACCGCCACCGAAAGCTTTACCGAAGGTCATGATATCAGGGGTCACGCCCTCTGCCTCACAGCGCCACATGGTACCTGTACGTCCCATACCGGTCTGGATCTCGTCAAAGATCAGCGCAACGCCGGTCTCGTCACAGATCTCACGGACCTCTGCCAGATAGCCCTTAGGCGGAATGATAACACCAGCCTCACCCTGGATCGGCTCAAGGATGACAGCTGCCACCTTCTCACCTACTGCATGTAAGTTGTTGATGGCCTTTCTGATATCCTCAGCATTGCCGTACTCTACGTGCTGTACCTGCTGAACCATCGGAGTGTAAGGTACACGGTAGGTTCCCTTACCACCCATAGAGATCGCACCCATTGACTTTCCGTGGAATGCGCCTACGGTAGAGATATACCAGCGTCCGCCGGTAGCGATACGAGCCAGCTTCAATGCCATCTCAACCGCCTCGGCTCCACCGTTTGTGAAGAAGCACTGCTGAAGATCACCGGGAGTGATGTCTGCCATTGCCTTTGCAAGATATCCGCGAAGGGGATCCAACAGCTCCTGGGAATGTAATGCCTGATGATCCAGCTGTGCCTTTACTACATCGATGATCTCCGGATTTCTATGTCCGCATGTGAAGATACCGAAACCACCCAGACAGTCGATAAATTTCTCATCATTTAAACCGCAGCAGTAAGCGCCGTCATCATACCACTCTAATACTGCGCCGCCCTCTGAATCAGAAGATACGGATTTACGGTACTTTAACCATCCGGGGCTTACATAGTTGTCAAAATAGTTGATAGTATCTGCAACCATCTCTTTTTTCTCCTCGGGAGAAATTTCCTTTGTATCACGTTTAATAAGTCCGATCACTTTATCAAGATCTGCTATAACCTGTTTCTTATCTGCCATAATGTTCACCTTTTTTCACAGCCGTTTTGGAACCGGCTGCCTTTCACCTTTCTTTTTATTATCTAATCCCTGATTTTTTGTTATGTAACTGTTCTGTAACCTCACAGCTACGAGTTCGCTTCGCTTCCTGCACTAGGCCTCTGTGCCGGAAAACGAATGCTTATTTCACGAATGTTCCGAAGAACCTCTGGTGAAATAAAAAACGCATCTGCGGCAGGTTCGCTGTCTCAGATACGCCTTTGTATCCGCTCTTCTTGAGCTGCTTATAGTTTAGCATCTCTAACCTCAGATTTCTATTCTTAATTTTATCCACTTTATGATCAGAAAGAAGTAGTTCTACTTGTTTTTAAGTATTTTTTATTTTATAATACCGGTAACAACCACAGGTACCCAAATGATTTTGCGCGGTATCCTTACAGTCACCCGGGATAAGGGAGGGATTTTTCATGGATAAAAATCAGTTTCTGGTCATTAATGACCTCATCTATGACATGTACAACTGGCGCTCACTGGAAGATATTAAAGAAAACTTTTTCCAGCGTTTAAGACTCATTGTGCCCTTCAGTTATGCCAGTATTTTGTTAAAGAAGCACCCGGATTCTGACGATGTGGCGCTGTGCAATCCCATCTGCTATCCGGAAGCTTTTCTGGAAGCAGAGGAAGCGTATCTGGCTTATGAACCGGATGCCGACTATATGGTATGGAACCTCTATGCAAAAGAGTCGAAGCTGCTGCGTTCCAGTGCGATCCTTGATGAGCAGACACGGTTAAACTCTCCGCTTTACAAAAACTGTTATCAGAAATTTGATGTTTATGATGATATGCAGTTTACGATCGTCCATGACGGACGGCTGCTGGGACTGCTCACGTTATACCGCACGAGCATCGATGGTGCCTTCACAACAGATGACATGTTTTTCATCCGTTCCCTTGGTATGCATCTAAATGCCGTCATGCACCGTCTGCTTGACACGAAACCTGTCAGAAGCATCTCCGATGAAAAACGCTTATCTGACATGAAAGAGCGTTTCTGTCTGACCGGACGCGAGGTAGAGATCCTCAGCCATCTCTACCATTTTGAATCAAACGCAGAAATCGCGGACGCACTGGGCATCCGCGAAAATACGCTGCAGAAACATCTGCAAAATCTGTTTCGGAAATTAAATGTCACCTCCAAATGGGAGGTCCTGCGGCTGTAGGGGATTAGAAACAGCCGCAGCTATATCAACTAACAAATTATCTTATTACCATAATTCTTTATAGATCTTGTACACCCGGTCACGATCCAGCTCTACAAAATTATTCGCCATAAGCCTGCCCTGATTTTCCATGACGGAATCCGCAAACCCGGCCAGCTCCTCTTCCTTGACACCGTACTCATGCAGAGCCTTTTTCGGTATCAGAACATTCAACAGTTTTTCCAGTTCTTCGTAAACATAGCGAACCGGGCACTCCAGAATGTCTGCCAGAAAACGGTTCAGCTTTGCGATCTCGCCATCGGTCTTTAACTCCATGTAATTTTTCATCACACCGGTAAACATTGCATAATTGGATTCGCCGTGTGCCACGTGATAGGTCGCACCCAGCGGATAGCTCAGCGCATGAACTGCCGCGCAGCCTGCATTTCCAAAGGCGATGCCCGCGTAGTTGGACGCGATCATGAAATCCGAAAGCAGCGGTTTTCTGGCTGACATGCCCTCATCGCGGATCACCTTATAGCCATTCAGGATCATCTCGATGGCCTTGTAGCCGAACATACGCGTATACACATTTCCCTTCGGTGAAAGGCTGGATTCGATGGCGTGGATCAGCGCGTCGATCGAGCTTGTGGCAAACACGTAGTCCGGCAGTCCCTCCAAAAACTCAGGAACAAGAACGGCTGCATCTGCATACATCGCATCGTTTGCCAGTCCCTTTTTGGTTCCTCTGCTCTTTAAAGCAAGAATTGAAATATTTGTCACCTCGGAGCCGGTTCCGCAGGTCGTGGGAACCAGAATCAGCTCCTTATCTTTTTCCACCGGGATCTTGCCGTCATACAGGTCAAGGATCGGTGTTGTCTGCTTTAATGCATATAATTTTGCCAGATCGATGATCGTGCCGCCACCGATGGCGATGATACGCTTCGGTGCAGCTTTTCCGCCGGCATAGATATCTTTATAAATTGCCTCTGCCATCTCATCCGAAGGCTCGCCTGCGCCGTATTTTTCCTGATAGATCACATCACAGCCCAGGTTCATGCTGCCAAAGTAGGGCTTGTAAATATATTCGTTCGTCAGCACCAGATCGCCTGCACCGATGGCAAATTCCTCTGCAAATTCCTTTGCAGTGTCAAATTTATGTATGGTTGGTCTTATCATTAACTGCTGCATGATAAATCGTTTTTCCTCCACCTGTTATCTCTTTTTCATTTTCCTAACAATTTGCATGTCAAAGGGCGCTCCTCGTGGCAGAAAGAACGTCCCCTAGTGCCTTCTCCATGATGTCAAGTCCTGCCTCCAGCTGCTCATCGGTGATCACAAGGGGTGCCAGGAAGCGGATGACGTTTCCGTAAGTTCCTGCATTCTCGATCAACAGACCGTTCTTTGCACACTCCTGGATCAGCGCAGCGGTCAACGGTGCATCAGGCTCCTTGGTCACCTGATCCTTTACCAGCTCCAGACCGATCATGGCACCAAGTCCACGCACATCACCGACACAATTATATTTTTCTTTCCATTCATTGTAGCGGGCGGTCACTTTCTCGCCGATCTCCAGTGAACGATCAGCCAGATGGTCTCGCTCCATGATCTCAATCGTCTTTAAGGAAGCTGCGCAGGCAAGGGCATTTCCGCCATAAGTACCACCGATGGTTCCCTTGGCGGGAGCTTCCATGATCTCTTCTCTGGCGATGATGGCAGATAACGGCACACCGGCTGCGATGGATTTTGCAGTAGCGATGATGTCCGGCTGCACACCGGCCTCCTTCCAGTAATCTGTTGCAAACATGCGTCCGGTACGGCAGAAGCCTGACTGTACCTCATCTGCGATGAGCATAATGCCGTTCTCATCACAGATCTTACGGACAGCCTTTACCCATTCGATGGGAGCCGGGATAAATCCGCCCTCGCCCTGCAGCGGCTCTACAACGATAGCTGCAATAGTGTCTGCCGGTGCACACTGCTCAAACACAGAATAAATAGATGAAAGATAGTAATCACAAGCCTTATCTGCAGGCATTCCTTCTGGATTACGGTAATAATACGGGAACTGCGCACGGAAAATACCGTCCGGGAACGGTCCCATACCAATGGCGTATGCCTTCTTTGATGTCATGGACATCGTAAGTAACGTACGTCCGTGGAATGCACCGGAAAATACGATGATATTGTTTCTCTTTGTGAATGCTTTTGCTACCTTGACTGCATTCTCATCCGCTTCCGCACCGCTGTTTGTGAAAAATGCTTTCTTCTTGTCACCCTTTACAGGTGCGATCTCAGAGAGCTTCTCTGCCAGTTTCACATAGCCCTCATGGGTTACGATATTGAACATACCGTGGAAATATTTATCCGCCTGAGCCTTGACTGCCTCCACGACCTCAGGCTGTGAATAACCGATATTTAACACGCCGACGCCGCCGATCCAGTCCAGAAATTTATTTCCGTCCAGATCCTCCACCATGGCTCCTTCTCCGCGCGCAATGGCAACCGGATAGACACATCCGATGGCACTGGGTGTCGCTGCCTTTCTTCTGTCGATCAATGCCTGTGACTTCGGGCCGGGCACCGTCTCCGTAATGATCCTCGGTAAATCTGTTCTCAACATTTTTTCTTTTCCTCCTTTAGATGTACCTTAAAATACGCGTTCCCTATGGAAATGTTTTTTACATAAAAAAGACAATGACATACCTTTTGGTACGCCATTGTCCCACATCGACACTTATTATAGCACCTTTCATTTTTCCGTAAAGGTGGTTTTGAAAAGACCGAAGAAAATTAAGTTAGCAGCTGTTAAACATGTGTTCTTAATGGCATCCCCTGCAGCGGCTGCAGTCTCCGCCGCAGGAAGATTTTCCGCTTTTTTTGTCTTTGATCATACTCCTGATAATGAGAGCAACGATCACGCCCAAAGCGATCAACACGATGACTGTTCCCATTTGATACCTCCTGTCCGTTTCCGGCTTGCACACATCCGGTTCCTGCATCTTCACCGGACAAAATATGCCTTACTATCTTACATTATTCCCTTTTTAGCGTGTTTTAGCAAGCACTTCTTTCCGATTCTTTTCACCCGGTGCGCGATACGGGCGCACCAGCAGATAAATAAATGCGATCACAAACAGGATTGCGACAACGGTTCCAATACCAAATGCACCTGTCGTAAATACGCTTCCGATCTGGTAAATACACATGGCAACAACGTATGCCAGGATCGTCTGATAGCCGATGGCAAACCAGAACCATTTCGTATTGTTCATCTCGCGTTTGATGGCACCCATGGCTGCAAAGCACGGTGCACACAGCAGGTTAAATACCATAAATCCGAAGGCTGCCACCGGTGTCATGACCTGTGCCAGATTGCCCCAGATCTCCGCGCCGTCCTCTGCCACCTCTGCAAAACCAAACAGCATACCAAAGGTCGCTACCACATTCTCCTTTGCGATCAGTCCGGTCACAGCCGCAACAGCCATCTTCCATCCTGATCCCGCCTGTGTCCAGCCCAGCGGTGCAAAGATCCATGCGATCATTCCGCCAATCTTTGCCAGAATACTTGCATCCAGCTGCTCTGCCTCAAGCATTGTAAAGCTTCCGTCGATCCATCCAAAGCTCATCAGGAACCATAATCCGATGGTAGATAACAGGATGATCGTACCTGCCTTCTTGATGAAGGACCAGCCGCGCTCCCACATGGAACGGAGTACATTGCCCACGGTCGGCAGATGGTACGCCGGAAGCTCCATCACGAAGGGTGCGGGATCTCCTGCAAACATTTTTGTCTTTTTTAAAACGATACCGGAGCAGACGATCGCTGCAATACCTACCAGCCATGCACTCCATGCCACCCATCCGGAATTGTTGAAAAATGCTCCGGCGATCATTGCGATGATCGGCAGCTTCGCGCCGCAGGGAATAAAGGTTGTCGTCATGATCGTCATCTTTCGGTCACGGTCATTTTCAATGGTACGGGATGCCATGACACCCGGCACTCCACAGCCGGAACCGATCAGCATCGGGATAAAGGATTTTCCGGAGAGACCGAACTTACGGAAAATACGATCCATGATGAAGGCGATACGCGCCATGTATCCACAGCCCTCCAGAAATGCCAGGAACAAAAACAGCACCAGCATCTGCGGCACAAATCCAAGTACCGCACCGACACCTGCCACGATTCCGTCCAGGATCAGTCCCATGAGCCAGTCTGCAGAGCCGATGGCATTCAGTCCTGCCTCGATCGCAGGCGGAATGATCTCGCCAAACAGTACATCGTTCGTCCAGTCTGTCACAAATGTACCAACGGTAGACACCGAAACATAGTAGACTACAAACATGACCAGCGCAAAGATCGGCAGTGCCAGAATACGGTTTGTCACAATACGGTCGATCTTATCGGAGGCCGTAAGCTTTTCTTTCCCTGCCGCCCTTGTCATACAATCATTGATGATAGAAGAAATATACGTATACCGCTCGTTGGTGATAATGCTCTCCGCATCATCATCCAGTGCGTTTTCCAGCTTTTCAATATCAGCATCCACAGTCGGAACATTTGTCATGTTCACAGCGATCTTGTCATCGCGCTCCAGCAGCTTGATCGCAAAGAAGCGCTTCTGTTCCTCGCTGATGCCGGTGAGCTTTGCAGATACGGAGGCAATCGCTTCCTCCAGTGCTGCCCCATAAGCGACAGGCTTTTGTGCTACTGCTTTTTTGTTTGCCAGTGCCACTGCCATTTCCGCCGCCTTTGTCACGCCGGTTCCCTTCAGCGCCGAGATCTCAACGACCTCACAGCCCAGCTGTTTTGCCAGCTCATCCAGATGGATCTTATCACCGTTCTTTGCCACGAGGTCTGCCATATTGACTGCGATCACCGTGGGGATACCCAACTCTAACAGCTGCGTGGTCAGATACAGATTACGCTCCAGATTGGTTCCGTCTACAATATTTAAGATGGCATCCGGACGCTCCGTGATCAGATAATTTCTTGCTACTACTTCCTCCAGCGTATAGGGTGACAAAGAATAGATTCCCGGAAGATCCATGATCACAACGTCCTTGTGACCCTTGAGCTTTCCTTCCTTCTTCTCAACCGTGACACCCGGCCAGTTGCCGACAAACTGGTTCGAACCGGTCAAAGCATTGAATAATGTCGTCTTACCGGAATTCGGATTTCCGGCAAGTGCAATTTTGACTGCCATTTTTACATCCCTTTGTAACTGCTGATTCCTTTCTCAGTTACTCCCTTTCTTATTTTATTCTGCAACTTGAATTATATTTTTCTATGATTTGTTAGTAATTACTAACTATGTGTCAAAAAAAAATGCGCCTACTGCACCTCAATCATCTCTGCATCTGCCTTGCGCAGCGACAGCTCATAGCCTCTCACCGTGACTTCGATCGGATCACCCAGTGGTGCTACCTTTCGCACATATACATCCACACCCTTTGTGATACCCATATCCATGATCCTTCTCTTAACGGCTCCTTCGCCGTTCAGCCGCGCCACCTTCACATGTGCGCCGACTTTTGCTTCTTTTAATGTGCTCATATACTCCTCCGTTCAGACTAAAATTTTCATCGCCATGTCCTTGCCTAAAGCGATGCGCGAATCCTTCACATTCACGATCAGATTTCCGCTTACTGTAGATACAACTGTCACTTCACTTCCAGCCACAAATCCGAGATTTTCCAAAAACTTTTTTGTTTCTTCTTTTCCGCCGACACGCTTCACCGTATTCGGCTCACCACATGTTGCCATTGTCAGGGGCATCACACCATCCTCCTCCTTTATATTTGCAGCTTCAGTCTTTTCAATGACTGCTCCGCCTGCATCTTTCGCGTTTTCTTATCCCATTGGTTAGTATATTCTGTTTTTCGTTAGTTGTCAATAACTTTTAAAAGTTAAGCCAAACAAATTTTAGTCTCTTGTTACTGTTCACTCGTACCTCGTTCCAGCAACAGTTTCTTCTTATTTGTTTTTTTGTATGATCTATGTTACAATGGGTGCAAGAAAGTCAACATTTCAAAAAAAGTTTTTTCGTTCGGGCGGTTGCACATGAATGTTCCGTCGGAGCCGGAATTAGGAGGATAACATATATGGGTCTTGTAGTAAACGAATCAGCGGAGAATTATCTGGAAACGATCCTGATCTTAAGCAAACGACTTCCGGTCGTGCGCTCCGTGGATATCGCAAATGAATTAAATTATAAAAAATCAAGTGTCAGCATCGCCATGAAAAACCTGCGTGAAAAAAATCAGATCACCGTCACAGATGCCGGATTTATCTATCTGACGGATGAAGGAAAACAGATCGCCGAAATGATCTATGAACGCCACCAGTTTTTGTCTTCCTATTTGGAAAGTCTTGGTGTACCGGCAGATATTGCCACGGAGGATGCATGCAAGATCGAGCATGTGATCAGCAAAGAGAGCTTTGAGGCAATGAAACGCAGCATTGCACCGACAAACAAATAAAGCGCAAGCAAAAGCGGATACGCGATCATCTCGCATATCCGCTTTTTTTCACCGATTCGTTTCAATATCGTCACATTTACGCTGTCAGACGGATTGGTCAGCCGTTTGGTTCGTCTTTCTCCTTCAGTATGTGATTGATATTCAGGAAAAACAGCGTTGTCGCAGTCGCCGCCGAGAGCACATCAGAGATCGGCTCCGCATAGTACACGCCCATGACCCCAAAGAAATGCGGCAAAATGATCGCCAGCGGAATGAGCAGGATGATCTTCCGGAGCACCGCAATAAACAGCGAAATCTTTGCCTGGCCGAGTGCCACGAAGGTCGGCTGGATACCGTTCTGCAGACCAAACACCAGCATGCCCAGCATAAATACCGGCATGACCGCTCCCACCAGTTCAATGAGCGGCTGTTCATTCGTAAACATACCGGCAAAAACAGTTGGAAAGAGGATCGTGCACAGTGTCGCCAAGGACACGAACGCAAAGGTCGTACCGATCATGCGGCGGTACGTGCCACGCACACGGTCATAGTCTCCGGCACCGTAATTGTAACTGATGATGGGCTGAACACCCTGTGTAAAGCCCTGCACCGGAGCCGCGATCATCTGCATGATACTCTGGATGATCGTAAAGGAACCGACATACAGATCACCGCCATAGATAGAGAGACCGCGGTTGATCACAATGCTGATCAGGCTCTCCGTAGATGCCATGATAAAGGGTGACACGCCAAGCGCCAGCATATCCTTCATCTCTTTTCTGTGGGACCGTATCAGCGAAAACCGAAGCGTCAGTGATGCGTTCTTATTTGTCAGTGTCCGTAACACCCAGAGTGCACTGGCTGTCTGTGAAAGAACAGTAGCGATCGCCGCGCCCCGCACATCCAGCTTGAATACAAAAATAAAGACCGGATCCAGGATCAGGTTCAAAACGGCTCCGATCCCCACGGAAAGCATGGCCGTCACGGATTTTCCCTGCGCGATGATATACTGGTTCAAGCCCATATATAATAATACAGAAATCGTTCCGATCAGATAGATGCTGATGTAGGTATCTGCATAACCAACGGTTGCATCGCTGGCACCGAACATACGCAGGAGCGGACGTTTCCACAGATAAAATACCGCCATGATGCCCAGGGCAAAGCAGACAAGCAGAAAGACACCTGTACCAAGAATTTTTTCTGCTTCGTCACGGTTCTTTTTCCCCAGCGCGATGGCGGCCAAGGGTGCACCGCCTGCCCCTACGATCATCGCAAACGCCGATACCAGTGTGATGATCGGAAAGGTCAGACCCACGCCGGTCAGTGCATTTGCACCCACGCCCGGAATATGTCCGATATAAATGCGGTCAACGATGCTGTACAAAATATTGATCAGCTGTGCGATAATGCCCGGCACTGCCATGCGCACCATCAGACCGGTGATGGGCTTGTAACCAAGCTCTGCCTGCTTGTTTTCTGCAGTTGTTGTGTTTTCTCCACTCATTTCTTTCAATTCCTACGCTTTCATTTTTCTGTTTCTGCCGCGGTATCTCCCTCCGAATACTGCAGCAGCCTTCTTTATAGCCCACATTCCTCTAAAAACCGCGCGATCGATCCATAATATTCCTCCGGTGCCTTGTCCTGTGACTGAGCATGTCCCGCGCCCTCCACGATGAGCAATTCCTTCTCGCAGGCTGCCGCCGCGTACAGTTCCTCCGACATGCCTACGTCGATCATCACATCCTTTGATCCGTGTATAAAAAGCGTGGGGGTCGTGCTCTTTTTTACCGCATCGATGGCTGACGCGTCTTTTAAGTCATAGCCGCCCCGAAGCCGCAGCATCAGGCAGGCATTGTCCACAAACGGAAACGCCGGCAAGTGAAACCATTCTGTGATCTTGTCTCCAAACATCTCATAGGCACTGGTATATGCGCAGTCTGATACCACTGCTTTCACCTGCCCGGGCAGCGTCTGATTTCCGCTCATGATGAGCGCTGTCGCAGCACCCATGGACTGCCCGTGCAAAACGATCTGTGCCTGCGCATCCTGCTCTAACATATAGTCCAGCCACAACCCGCAGTCAAAGCTGTCCGTCCAGCCCATGCCGATAAAATCGCCCTCACTCTCGCCCTGACAGCGCAGATCCGGGACGATCACGTGATATCCCTGCTTTGCATACCAGCATGCAAATGGATACATTTCCTCCTTCCAGCCGGTGTAACCGTGCAAGAGCAGCACCCACTTATGACTGTCCTCAGGTGCCAGAAACTCAGTGGTCACCAGCTTATATCCGTCTTCAGTGTATCGGCTGAGTTTTTGTCTCTCTGCTGTCTCCAGCCACTCCTTGGTTACTTCGATGGCTTTCTTGCGGTTTGTGCTGATGTCCGTAGTATGCACCTGCTCGGAATAACCCTTTTCCGTAAGCTCCTCAAATGCATCCAGCTTTTCCATAAAAGAAGGGACTAGGCATGCACTCACGAGAAAATAGATAAATATCGTATAGACCGCAAACAATGCAGCCACTGCTGTTAAGATCCGTATGATCGTTTTTTTCTTTATGCGCATGCATCCTCCACTTCATCTGCCAATTGCCAAATTCCATCACATAGTGTAACATAAATACAACAATTGCGAAACCAAAAGCGATCAATTCATTGTACAAGAGGAAATCTACCATGCGAAAAAAAGAACGGGCGCTTGCGCTCATTGAACGTTTAAAAGAAGAATATCCGGATGCCGGCTGCACGCTGGACTATAACGAAGCCTGGAAGCTGCTGGTCAGCGTCCGCCTGGCGGCACAGTGCACCGATGCACGGGTCAATGTTGTCGTTCAGGGATTATATGAGAAATATCCCTCTGTGGAAGCCCTGGCGGATGCGGATGTCTCAGACATAGAAGCCATTGTAAAGCCTTGTGGACTGGGTCACAGCAAAGCCCGGGATATCAGCGCCTGCATGAAAATGCTGCGGGACGACTTTGGCGGCAAAGTTCCGGAGGATTTTGATGCATTACTCACTCTGCCGGGCGTTGGAAGAAAAAGTGCCAATCTCATCATGGGCGATGTATTCGGCAAGCCCGCCATCGTAACCGATACGCACTGCATCCGGCTGGTCAACCGCATGGGTCTGGTGGACGGGATCAAGGAGCCGAAAAAAGTTGAAATGGCTCTTTGGAAGCTCATCCCCCCTGAGGAGGGCAGCGATTTCTGCCACCGCCTCGTCTACCACGGCCGGGATGTGTGTACCGCACGGACGACACCCCACTGCGACCGCTGCTGCTGCGCGGACGTGTGCAAGCGTGTCGGCGTGTAACTGCACATTGATCCACAGTTTATTCGGTCGCCCGGACGATCTGAGCGCCAATCTCTCACAACAGAAATAAGGAGGATCTGAAACATGTCAGAAGTATTAAAGAAAACCTATGAAAATCAGGCAAAAACCGTCATCAAGGCACTGGAAAAGAGAAACATGCGGGGCTACTACTGCGCCGACTGTTCTTCTGCCGTAGAACTGGCCCGGGAGCTGACTCCGGAAGGATCT
>JAQYOU010000071.1 GCA_028727105.1 bacterium | reverse complement strand
ACCGCACAAGCCTCGAAGCCGCCCATAAAAAGCCCCAGAAAGCCATCCCGGTCTATTGCTTCCTTCATGCCCTTCCAGAGTACGTTGCCAAAGCCAAGCAGCGGAACGGAAGCCCCGGCGCCTGCCCAGTCCACAAAGGGCTGGTAAAGGCCGATCGCCCCGAGAACGCATCCGGTGCAGACTAAGAGCACCATGATCCGCCCCGGCAACAGCTTTGTTTTTTCCATTAAGATCTGCGTCAGCGCACAGATCACGCCTCCCACCACAAATGCGATCACATAGTCCATGTTCATTCCTCCTAATCTTCGTGCTCCAGCACCACACCATGAGCGATTCCCGTGACGTTCTGTCCCTCATTGAAGCTGACCTGCGACATGAGTGCACCGGTGGGAATAAACAGGATCCGCCGGTATTCGCCGCTCATAAGCTTTGGCAGATACCAGGCCGCCAAGGTCACTGCCGAACACCCACAGCCACTTCCGCCTGCCTGTGTGCCCTGCTCCGCGCTGTCAAAGATCTTCATTCCACAGTCCTCATGCACACTGCTGATATCAATCCCTTCATCCTTTAACAGCTTGATCAGGATCTCCTGTCCTACGGTACCCAGGTCACCGGTAACGATCTTGTCATAGTCCTCCGGTTTTCGCCCGAAATCCTTCAGATGGGTTTTGATCAGATCCATGGCGGCCGGTGCCATAGCAGCACCCATATTCTGCGCGTCACGGACTCCGTAGTCCATGATCTTTCCGTTTGTAAGTCCGGTGATCTTCACCTGAGTCTTTTCGGTACCCAGCACATAAGCGCCGCTGCCTGTCACGGTCCACGTCGCAGACAGCGGTCGCTGATTGGCATACTCTACCGGAAAACGAAAGTTTTTCTCCGCTCCTGCGAAATGACTTGAAGTCACAACAAGCGCCCGGTCTGCGAAACCGCCTGCCAGACACATGGCCGCCAGCGACATTCCTTCTCCCAGGGTGGAACATGCGCCGTAAAGCCCAAACAGTGGGATCTCATAATCCATGAGTCCAAAGCAGGTGGCGATCGTTTGTCCCAGCAGATCCCCCGCAAAGATGTAGCGGATATCAGTAGCCTGCAAAGCAGCTTTCCCCAGTGCCAGTGCGACGGCTTCTTTTTGCATTTGGCTCTCTGCCGCCTCCCAGGTTTCCTCTCCGAATTTGTCCGTGTCACAGATCATATCAAAATAAGATCCCAGCGGCCCTTCGCCCTCCATTTTCCCGACTACGGTTCCGCTGCTCTGGATATAGACGGGCTGTGCGGGCTGTATGCTTGCTTTTCCTTTTTGCTGCAGTTTTTTCAACTCTTCCAACATTTCCAAGCCTTCCTTTTATTTTTTTGTAGGATGTGTGGATTGATTCTTTTTTATACATTGTAAAATCAGATGAAATGGACTAAAATGGGGGAAAAAGCAAACATAGATTCGATATCATTCAAATGATTTGTGGGGGATACACATGGACCGACTGATCTTTCATGTAGATGTGAATTCTGCCTTTTTGAGCTGGCAGGCGAAATATGAGATGGAACAACTGCATATGGAGCGGGATCTGCGTGAGATTCCGGCAGCGGTAGGCGGAGACCCGAAAACCCGTCACGGCATCGTGCTGGCAAAGTCCACACCCGCAAAAAAATACGGCGTCACCACCGGTGAGCCGCTGGCCCGGGCACTGGAAAAATGTCCGCATCTTGTGGTCGTACAGCCGAAATTTGATGAATATGTGAGGAATTCCCGTGCCTTTATCGGTATTCTTAAGGAAGTGGCACCGATGGTGGAGCAGGCAAGCATTGACGAGGCGTACTGCGATATGAGCGGCACCGGTCGCCTTTACGGGGATCCGGTAGCATTTGCGCACCGGCTCAAGGACCGCATCCGCGAGGAACTGCACTTTACAGTCAATATCGGTATCTCCAACTGTAAGCTGCTGGCAAAAATGGCATCGGATTTTGAGAAGCCGGATCGGGTACATACGCTGTTTCCGGACGAGATTGCCAAAAAAATGTGGCCGCTGCCCGCAGGCGAACTGTTTTTAGTAGGACGCTCCTCCGCCAAAAAGCTGGCAGGGCTCGGCATCCGCACCATTGGTGACCTTGCGCAGATGGATCCTGCGCTCTTACAGCTGCACTTTGGAAAGCAGGGCAAAACCATGTGGGAATTCGCCCACGGCATCGATGATTCACCGGTACGAAGCGAAAGTGACGCCGCCAAAAGCTACGGAAACTCCGTCACTTTGAGCTTTGACGTGACGGATGCTGACAGCGCCAAAAAGATCCTCCTGTCTCTGTCCGAGACTGTCGCCGCAAGGCTGCGCGCAGACAAGGCTTATATCCGCAGTGTGACCGTCACGATCAAGGACTGCGAATTTCGCACCACCTCCCATCAGATGGGACTGGAGGATGCCACGAATGTAACAGAGGTCCTCTACCACACGGCGTGCACGCTGTTTGACCAGCTCTGGGATCACACCCCGATCCGGCTGTTAGGTGTGTCCACGGGCAAGATCACGGATGATTCCTACAGCCAGCTGGAGCTTTTTTCTGCTTCTGCACAAAGCGGTCCCGCCCCGGAAAAGCTCTCAAAGCTGAATGCCGCCATCGACCAAATTCGCGACCGCTACGGGGAGGATTCCGTGAAACGCGCCCGGTTTTTAGAGGGCGGCAGCCATATGACGAAGGGGTTAAACAAAGCCAAACGAGAGGAGTAGGGTTTCCCCCGTCCTCTCGTTCATTTTCATGTACGATCGGTCTCCATGTTCTTGAGACGCAGTCATACACTTTTCTATTTTGTTTCCTTCTCATACATTTTCTTTCGCAAAAATGCCAGCACTGCATCATAGTTTTCCGGAATATGCGGAAAGTCACAGCCGGTGCAGTCCTTGAATATCCGTCCTTCCTTGTTTTCCCGGAATACCGGCTTCCCCGGGCAGTCCGGATAGGGATTCATCGGACAGTAGCAAAACAGGCAGTTAAAAGCCTTTCCCTCCATCCCTTCATGACAGGGAAAGTATCTGCAGTCTCTGTTTTCAAAAAATCTCTGACTATGATCCGGTCTGCTCTTTTTCCCATCACTCATCCTTCGCATCCATTCCTTTCTTATTTCCACATCGATGGTTGTTTTTTTAGTATAGCATACCTGCTATGTTTTTTCACACAGGAGGCGCATCTTCTGCAAAATCTTTTTTTCCGAGCGGCTCACCTGCACCTGAGTCATGCCCAGATCCGCCGCCACGAGACTCTGGGTCTTGCCCTCAAAATAGCGCAATCTTATGAGCTTTTGCTCCTCAGGTGCCAGTGTCTTGAGCAGCTGTTGGACGGTCACACGATTTAAGAGCTGCTCCTCCTGCGGCTCATCATCAGCCACCTTATCTACCAGATACAGCTCACTTCCGTCAGACTGATAGACTGTCTGATAAATGGAAGTCACTTCCTCCGATGCATCCAAAGCCAGCGCAATCTCCTCCATGGAAAGGCCGGTATCATCGGAAAGCTCCTGTATGGTCACGCTCCGTCCCAGCTGCTGCTCCAGCTTTTCCCTGCTCTTTTTCACACGCCACCCGCTCTCCTTGATACTGCGGCTCACCTTCATCATTCCATCATCCCGAAGAAATCTCCGGATCTCTCCCATGACAAGGGGAACGGCATAGGTGGAAAAACGGACCTCATAAGAAAAATCGAATTTTTCAATGGCCTTCATCAGGCCGATGGCTCCGATCTGAAACAGATCCTCCCTGTCATAGCCCCGGTTTTCAAAACGTCTGACAACGCTTCCCACCAGTCCTAAGTTTTCCTCCACCAGCTGCTCTCCGGCGTCTTTATCTCCGTTTTTCGCCCGTAACAATAGTTCCATGGTGTGCTCCATCTGCTAGCTTCCTTCCTGCAGATGCAGCTGCTTTTTCATTTCCACACAAGTACCTTGTCCACACGCAGATGCGATATGTACCTCATCCATGAACATTTCCATGAACGAAAAGCCCATTCCGGATCGTTCCGCCTCAGGCTTTGTTGTAAAAAACGGTTCTCTTGCCCGTTCAATGTCTTCGATTCCACGGCCTTTATCGCTGACAGAGACAGTGATCTCTCTGCCGCACTTTTTACAGGTCATCTCCACTTCTCCAATGCAGCCTTCATAGCCATGGATGATGGCATTCGTCACGGCCTCTGACACTGCCGTTTTGATGTCAGCCATCTCATCCAGAAGGGGATTTAAGTCCATCAGAAACGCCGTGATCACCATCCTTGCGAACTGTTCATTTTCCGGGTAGGATGCAAAACGTATGCTCATCTCCTGTTCCTGTGCCCGCTCCGATCTGTCCGGAACAATTACCTTCTCTCTAATCATTGCGCACCTCCTTTACTACCGTAATGAGCTTCGGCAGTCCTGCCAGCGTGAATATTTTCTGCACCCGGTCATTTAAATTTTCTGCCACCACACTTCCGCCGGTGTAACCCATTTTCCGGCTTCTTCCGATCAGCATACCGATCCCGGAGCTGTCCATAAACTCCGTGTTTGAAAAGTCAAAGATCAGATGACGGATCTGATAATTATCAATCAGCATATCCGCCTCCTCTCTCATTTCACTTGCTGCGCATTCATCGATCTCCCGGGGTGTAAAAATGCGCAGGCATCCGGTCTTTGTCTCGTATTGGAATTCCATATGTTTGTTTTCCTCCTTTTTGATATAAGAGTTGCTAACTCTTTGGCGCCCGGGCGGTATGCGAAGCATATACTTCCTCGCCGCGAGGTGCGCATAATAAAAGACACAATATCCATTCAGATACTGTGTCTTTTGTATGATCTGTTATGAAATTTTGATCTGCTCACGGCTTACTGCTGTGCATCATCAAGCACCTGCTCGATCTGCGTCACATAGCGGCCTGCGTTATACGCAAGGCTGCTGCCAGGGAAAAGCTCCACAACCTTGGAGTAACAGGTAAGTGCCTGTTCCCAATCCTCTGTCTTTCGATATGCCTGAGCCAGATTGTACAACGCATTTCCATCGTCATACTTCTCATCCATCGCAACCACCTTCGACAGCTGCTCGATGGCCTCCTCGTTCTTATAGCTGTTATAGGATGCCATTCCCTCTTCATAGGCGGTCGTCAGGTACTGATGATTGACCTGTTCCCGCAATGTTTTTATGATCTTTCTGCCGTTTTTGGAAAGCAGAGTCTCATCGATACCTTCCAGCGTGTCACCCGCCAGCTCGATATTTTCGTTGATGTAAGCGTCATATGCAGTCAAAAGAGCTTCGCTTGCATCGATGGCTGCATCCCGGTCCTTCATGTCATCCTTTGCATCCTGCACATCACCGGACAGGCTGTCAATCTGCTCCTCCAAGGATTTGATCGTATTATTCTTGTCTGCGATCGTATTATTTGCTTCTGTGACTGCCACGCTGGCATCGCTGACAGCCTGCTTGCGCACGCCCGGAACAACCAGATACCAGGTGATCGCCACTCCAATGGCCACACCTACCAAAAGGTTTGCTGCCATTCCCCAGAATCCGATGTCTCCGCGCAGCTTCGGCTGGATGATGGTATCATTGCCATTCTGGTAAGCTACGGCCTGCGCCTTCTTTGCCTTTTTTCCACCTCCGTGACGGATCAGCTCTGCCACTTCCTTTAAGTAGCGGGCAGTTGTTGGATTGCCGGCATCAACTGCTTCCGCCTTCCGAAGTGCCTTGCGCGCCTGATCCAGTTCTCCATAGCGGATGTAGATGAGCGCTAGCAGCTGCCAGCCCTTCACAAATTTCGCGTTTCCCGCAAGTATCTTTTTCAGCTGGATCACTGCCAGATCCAGACTATCCTGGCGGCAGTACGCTACCACCTGATTATATTTTCGCGCCAGCTGATTGATCTTTTCCTTTTCGGCAGGATCCTTTTTCGTCTGTTCCAGATAAAAGGATGCACGATTTTCCTCCGCCTGGTAGCCTTTGCTGATCAGCCATTCACGAACCGCAGCCACCCCTTCGCCCATCTCATAATAAATAAGTCCCAAAAGGTTTCTCGCATTGGTGTTCACTTTATTGTACTGCAGGCTCAGTCGAAGGTCCGCGATGGCGCCGGACAGATCCCTGGTGTTTGCTTTTGCAAGGGCCTGATTATATAAGTAATTGGAAATGCCCACAAACTTCCGGTAGATGCGTAGGTCGCTCCCACAATTCGGACATACCTTCTCATGTCCGATGATAATTCCACAATTATAGCATTCCATCTTATTTCCTCTTCAACTCACTCATCATCTGCTGCATAATATCTGTCATATCTGTAATGTCATGCTCATAGATCGCGATCTCTGCATCCTCGATCTCATCACTGGGCTGAAAATGTTTTAATTCTTCCTCAAAATTGATCATTTCTTCCTCCATAAAAAAACAAACAAAAACCACTACATTCCGGTTCTGAACTATCATATACCAGAGCAGTGGTTTCTTGCAAGGGGCTTGCCCCTATAAAATTGAAAAATCAATCGCATGTTCCGACATTTGCTACGCAAACGGACTTAATTTGACGTATAGCCGATATTGAACATACCGATACGTCCCATATATTTTTTAAATTCCACTGCCCGCTGCGTCTCCTTCACCCGGATGTTCTGCTCGTCCACACAGACGCGCGCACCCGGATACACAAACTTGACGACCTGTACACAGGCCGCTGTGGAAGCGCTGATGACCTGCTGCAGAGCTTGCATTTCTTCCCTGCGTCCGGCGATCTGAGCCGACAGACGCACCTTTTCCTTTACCAGCGCCATCCTCCTTGGATCATCACGGAAAGACAAACCCTTCTGGCGCATGATCGTCTCAAACTGAACCAGTCCTTCTTCGATCCGCTGCAGCTGACGCTCATCGTCCCTTGCCTCGCGATCGATCATCTGTATCTGCTCATATACCGTCTGGTGAACGCCAACGGAAACCTCCGTATTTGCTCCGGCACTATTTCCGATCGCACGTGCCTCTATGCCACGCACGGCATGGGTCGTTCCTCCAACGATGCAGCCCTTTTTCCCGTTCAGCTTGATCTTGCCTCCGGCATACACATGGCTGTCCAAAAAGGAATCCGCCTCTATATCACCCTCCGTTTTGACATCCGCATATTCAATAAACTGTGCTGTGATATTTCCCTTGGATCGGATCTTCGCCCCGTTTTTCCCAAGTACGCCGCCCCGGAGGATCACGCCCTTTCTGCCATCTACACAGGCAGATTCCACCACCTTATCGATCGTTATGGTACCTGTTGCCTTGACAGACATTCCGTCCAGCACATTTCCGTGTACGATCACATCTCCGTTAAAATCGATATTTCCGGAAGACAGATCCACATCACCGTACAATTCATGCACCTGAAAGATATTGACACGGTTATTCAGCTCCGTGATCTTGCCACCTACTGTTGCACGATAAGTAATGCCATCCTCCAGGCGTTCAAAACCGGTTCCCTTTAACGGAGGCAGCTCTGCTCCACGCTTTGCAAGCCGAAACTGCGCAGCCAGATTGTAGCCGTTTGTTCCGGCTGTTCCCGGATGGTAGATCGCGATCTTCTGCCCGGGTTCCACAAGCTCGATCATTTTAATGTTCTTATAGTCCACGGAACCATCCGCCTGTTCGATGGGCTTTTGTGAAAGCTCCGTATCAAACAGGTATTCAAAATAACCATCCTTACCATCCTGTGGTTCTGCGCCCTGCGCGACCAGTACTTCTTTGTTATAAATATTGTTATCTATGATCTTTTGCAGGCTTTCCGTAAGGATTCCGATCTTTACGTGATTCAGGTGTAGCACTTCTGTCAAATATTCAACCGTATATTTTTCCGGTGTACCTGTAGGCGGAACTGTCATATATGCTTCCATATAATCCTCGGTGATCCTCACATCCGGCATCGGTAATGGCATGCGCTGCACCTCCCTTCATTCTCTTCTCATTTGTAAAAACGACTATTCCATACTTTAAATCAAGTATACAATAGCCGTCTTACTTTTGCAATTATTTTCAAGCATTTACTGAGATTTTAAGGCCTTTTTTGGCTATTTCATCTGCTCTAAGCGCTGCAGAACCTGAGCCATCATCTGCTCATATTTTGCCTGCTTATCCTTTTCCTCCCGGATCTTTGCAGCAGGTGCTTTACTCACAAATTTCTCGTTGCCAAGCATCTTTTTCGAGCGCTCCAGCTCCTTCTCCAGACGATCCTTTTCCTTTAACAGACGTTCCTTTTCCTTCTCGAAATCCACAAGATCCTCGAGAGGCAGGTATACGACTGCATCCGGAATGACTGCAGATACTGCATCCTCGCCCACTCCGCTCTTATCTGCCTGAACAGCGATCTCACTGGTAAACGCCAGGTTGACATAAACCTCTTTGTTATTCTCAAACACATCACGAACCGCCTCATTCTCGGATACGATCACAAGCTTCGCCTTTCTTGAGGGCGGAACATCCATCTGTGTGCGGACGTTACGCACTGCCTTTACAAGATCCTTGCAGTGTTCGATGGCTGCTTCCTCTGCCGGGAAATTCCACTCGTCCTTGTACTCCGGCCACTTGGAAAGCATGATCGTCTCCTCCTCGCTCTGAAGCGTGCAGAAGATCTCCTCTGTGATAAACGGCATATAGGGATGTAACAGCTTTAATGCATTGGTCAGCACGGTCTTTAATGTCCAAAGTGCTGCATTTGCAGAAGCAGGATCTTCCTCCTTCTTATAAGTACGAACCTTAGCAATCTCGATGTACCAGTCACAGAACTCATCCCAGATGAAATCGTAGACCTTCTGAACGGCAATGCCAAGCTCAAACTTGTCAAGATTCTCCGTCGCATCCTTTGCCAGTGTATTCACCTTTGATAAGATCCACTTGTCCGCCGGATGCAGCTCCTCAAGTGCAGGCTCTGTCACATCCACGCCCTCTAAGTTCATCATGATAAAGCGGGACGCGTTCCATACCTTGTTGGCAAAATTACGGGATGCCTCCACACGCTCCCAGTAGAAGCGCATGTCATTTCCGGGTGCATTACCGGTGATCAGCGTCAGACGCAGCGCGTCTGCACCGTATTTATCAATGACCTCTAACGGATCGATACCATTTCCGAGGGACTTACTCATCTTTCTTCCCTGGGAATCACGCACCAGACCGTGGAATAATACGGTGTGGAACGGTGCCTTACCCATCTGCTCATAGCCTGAGAAGATCATACGGATCACCCAGAAGAAGATGATATCATATCCGGTCA
>JAQYOU010000070.1 GCA_028727105.1 bacterium | reverse complement strand
GACGTGCTTCTTCGATCTCTTCGATTTCCCAAACCTCGCCGGGCTGTTTGTCATGAAGTGCCCATACAAGACCTGTCACGCCGGGAATCTGCTTGATCTGATCCTGCGTGATGCTGTCGTTTCCTTCGCCATACCAGCGAAATGTCATCTGCATAAAATGCGCCTCCTTAATAAAATTTCATCAACTAACATTTGCCAACCAACACATTTTATTTTCAACTAACATGTTAATTATCCCATACTCTACATAATTAGTCAATTCATTTATCTATTTTTCTACTATAATGTACCCATAACAGTGGACACACGAATACAAAAAATGCCGGACAAATTACCGCATTCCGTTCATTCTAAAGTTGTTTTTTCCCGGAAATAGACTATAATGTGTGTAGCATTTACGAAAGGAAAAGAAAGAATGGAACTGATATTACAAAAAGGACGCCCCATCACGAAGGAGCGCCGGTTAGATAAGGAAGTCCGCTGTTATGATCTTTTGGATTCTCTTGGAATTGAATACGAACGCGTGGATCACGAGCCCGCGATGACCATCGAGGCGTGCGCCGCAGTCGATGAAGTGCTGGGCGATGCCACGATCTGCAAGAATCTCTTTCTGTGCAACCGCCAGAAAACGCACTTTTATCTGCTGGCCATGGGCGGTGAAAAACAATTTGTCACAAAGGATGTCTCGAAACAGATCGGCAGTCCCCGCCTCTCCTTTGCTGACGAAGCACACATGGAAGAATTTTTGGACATTACTCCCGGTTCCGTCAGCGTGCTGGGTCTGATGAACGACCACGACAACCACGTGCAGCTTCTCGTCGATGAAGATGTGCTAAACGCTGAGTATTTCGGCTGCCATCCCTGCATCAATACCTCCAGCCTGAAGCTGCGCACGAAGGACGTATTTGAAACATTTTTACAGGCGGTGCACCATGATTATATGGTGGTACATCTGTAAACCATAAAAAGGACTTCACATTTTGTGAAGTCCTTTTTCTTAACGCCACATCTGATTTCTTCTGTGATGCACATATGCTGCCACGATCAGCAGCACCACAGCTGCTACAAACACCCAGACACCCACAGGAACATCGGCAATGTGGAAGCAACGGATATTGATCCACATCTGGTTGATATTTTTCGTCTCCGTCTCATCAAAATAACCCATGATCGCAGTCCGCTCAATGACCTCCTGTGACGGGTACTGTGCTGAGAGCTGTCTGCCAACCTGTTCCGGCGATGCATAGATCATATAATCTTCGTCCGCATCGTCACCGTTAAAGAAATAGCCAAGTGGGTAAGGAAGCACTTCTTCCTCTTCTTCCTCTGCGCCATAGCACCAGTCTACATAAGAAAACACCGTATCATCCTCACCGCCTGCAATGGCAGAGGTGTAACCAATATAATACATGTTTCGCACCGCATTGTCCGGACGGGACAGGAAGTTGACAAACGCTTCCGCCGCTGCCTTTTTCTCCGGATCACCGGCAATTCCTTTTTTCAGCATCATCCAGCCGTCAAACCAGAGATTGGAGCACTCCTTCGGTACGGCGTAGGCAAGGTACACATCATCTTCTTCTGCCTGATCCATGGCATAAACCGCATCTCCGGACCACTGGTAATTTGCGATGATCTTTCCTGTGACCATATCCGCTTTTCCGCTGTCTGTCTCCAGGGCGTAAATATTACCCATCATGTGCTGAAGCAGCCGCTCTACCTCCGCGATCGTTTCCGGTGTGACATCATTCATGATCTGTGTCAGTTTATCCTGATAGTCCGGATCAGCAAGAAATTCCTCTGCGGTCAGCTCGTTTGCCCGCAGATAACCAAGAGCTGCAAAGTACGTATCGCGCACATTGTCCTTCAAGGTCATCTGGCGGTAAAACCTGGGATTGTCGAACACTGACCATGTGGATGCTTCTTCCTCCGTCATAAGTTCCGGATTATAGAGCACGCCGGTGGTTCCCCACATATAGCAGGCTGCATACTTCTTCCACATTTTTCCCTCGATCTCGTTTTCTTCAAAGACCTGTGAAATATACGGAGATACGCCCCGGACATAATAATTATCTTCGTTATCGGTATCAAAAAACTGCTCGGAAAACGGTTCTGCCATGTCCTCTGCCATCAGCTTCATGAGCATATAGTCCGAAGGGCAGACCAGATCATACGTATCTCCCAGCGTCAGCTGGTTGTAAAGATCCTCGTTTGTTCCAAAGCAGGAATACTCCACACGAACCTTTTTTCCGGTGGTCTCGTAATACCAGTCCTCGAAGTCCTCATACATGGGATTCACACCCAGGATCTCTGCACCGTTATCCAGCTCGATCAGTTCTTCCTCCTCGTCCCAGTCACCCAGGTCAATGTATTCCTCCCAGTTGCAGACGCGAAGAACGATCTCATCATCTGCTGCGCGCGCAGTTTCAGGTGCCCAGACTGCCGCCAGCGCACCGGCCCCAAGCACAAGCACCACCGAAAGTGCTGCTTTTTTCATCTGCTCCGCATTCTTTTTACCTGCCAAATTCATGAGAACGACCACCAAAATGACCACGAAGAAGATGACGGTGGAAAGCGCCCAAAGAGCCGTCTTGATCTCCGTCTGCGAACCCTTAGTGGCATTCACGACATAGGTACTGATCGTGTCAAAGGTGGCAGGCTTTGTATAGCTTGCGATAAAATAATCATCCAGGGAAAGGGTCAGTGCCAGCGCAAATCCGGACACAATGCCGGATGCGATCTGGGGGATGACAACCTTGATGAGCGCCTGTGTCGGTGTTGCGCCAAGATCCATGGCTGCCTCATAGAGGCTGGGGTCCATCTGTTTTAATTTTGGTATGACGGACAAGTACACAAAGGGTGCCGAGAGCACCACATGTCCGACGATCAGCGGAAGAAACGTACTCTTGTCGATCCCGCACACAACAACCATCGCGATACAGATGGAAAAACCTGTCACGACATCTGCATTCACGACAGGAACTTCGTTTAATGCAGAGATATAGCCTCCTGCGACCGCCTTGGAATAAAACCCGCCGATCGCGCCCAGTGTACCGAGGATCGTGGCAATGACCGCGGATCCGAAGGCAAGCGCAATGGTGCCGAAGATCATGCCCCGAAGCTCCTCATTGGAGAAAAGCGTCACATAATTCTGCAGTGAAAAACCGCGGATCGTCCCGATGGTCGTTGCGGTTGTAAAGCTATAGACCATTAAGATCAGGATCGGCAGATAGATCACCAGCAGCATGATCGCAATGAACACACGTGCAAATAATGGATTCTTTTTTCTCATAACAGTGCACCTCCTCTGCTCGTTCCCTCGTCGGTATAACGATCGGTGATCAGAGTGAACACCAAAATGATAAGCAGCAGGATCAGCGCGATCATGGATCCGTTATGCCAGTCGTAAGCACTGAAGTAGCTTCCGATCAGACTGCCCATAATGTATGTGCTGTTGTACAGCATATCCAGAACTACATAATTGGTCATGGACGGCAAAAATACCATGACAATACCGCTGATGATACCCGGAACGGAAAGCGGCAGGGTCACCTTAAAAAACACCTGCACCGGACTTGCACCGAGATCTGCTGCCGCCTCCAACAAGCTGTGATCCAGCTTGCAAAGCGTCGTGTACATCGGCAGGATCATAAAGGGCAGAAAATCATAAGTCATTCCGATGACGGAATTCAGGAAGGGGTAATACGCCAGATTCCCCTCCAAAAGTGTCAGGATCTCCTTTAGCGCGGTAATACGCAGCGTAAAGTTGATCCACATCGGCAGCACGAACATGACAACGATCACGTTTTTCTGCTTCCACTCACTCTGTGCCAGAATGAAGGCGATGGGGTATGCCAGAAGCAGGCATACACAGGTGGTTACGATCGCGATGGCAAAGCTGTAGCAAAGCGTTCCGATCGTATTCGGACTTGTAAAAAATCCGATCAGGTTTCCTAACGAAAAGTGCCCCTCTCCGTTTGTAAATGCATAATAGATAATCACAAGCAGCGGCAGTGCCACAAAGCAGGTCAGAAAAAGACCGTAAGGGATCGCCAGCTGCTTTCTGGAAAAGTGTAATCCTCTCATCTTTTTTCTCCTGCTATTTCTTTAATGTAAATGTCAGCTTGTCCTGCGGAATAATGAGGCTGACATAGTCACCCATGTTCCACAGATCCTCATCGCTGACGATAAAATCGATCTCTTCTTCTGTACGAACGACATACCGGTAGTGGTCACCGATATAGATCAGGTTGATGATGTGTCCGCACACAATACCTGCGTTTTCATCATCGCTCATCTCGATATCCCGGGGCTTGATCGTAGTGATCACCTTCAGTTTTCGATGATCGATCTCGTTTCCGTGTGCATCACAGAGCACACCGCCCACTTCCTTTGCACCGGGGATCAGTGATCTTACATCGCACTGCAGCGCGCCATCCAGCAGTGTGAGCTCATAGTGCTCATCCACACCGGATTCCAGCTTGTTCAATGAATGCTCTGCCTGCATCAGATGGATTCCTTCCGGTTCTACACACAGCCCGACACGGTCGCCCACCTGTGACTTTTTGGTCGTCTGGATCACGATCTCACTTTTTCCGCAAAGTACCGTGATCTCATAGTGTACACCCTTGAAGATGACACTGATGACCTCTCCGGTGATGATGCCTTTTTCCGGCGTTGTGATCAGAATGTCCTCCGGCCGCACAACCACGTCTACCATGGTGCCGTGGGGCACATCGTCCACACATTCAAACTCCGCGCCGCAGAAACGGACCTTCAAAGGATCCGTAACAATTCCGTTGAAAATATTACTCTCGCCGATAAAGTCTGCTACAAATGCATTGTTCGGCTCGTTATAAATGTCCTCCGGTGTTCCCACATGCTGGATCTTACCCTCTGACATGACGACGATCTTGTCAGACATGGTAAGCGCCTCTTCCTGGTCATGGGTAACATAAATAAAGGTGATGCCGAGCTTCTCATGCATGTCCTTCAGCTCCAGTTGCATCTCCTTACGCATTTTCAGATCCAAAGCGCCCAGTGGCTCGTCCAAAAGCAGGATCTGCGGCTCGTTGACGATCGCTCTTGCGATCGCGATACGCTGCTGCTGCCCGCCGGATAATGTCTGAACGGTTCTCGCCTCAAAACCTTCCAGATCCACCATTTCCAGAGCACGCTTAACCTTCTTTATAATTTCAGCCTTCGGAAGCTTTTTCAGCTTCAATCCGAAAGCGATATTGTCAAAAATATTCAAATGAGGAAACAGGGCGTAACGCTGAAAGACCGTGTTGATCGGCCGCTCGTTCGCCGGAAGTCTGGTGATATCCTCACCGTTTAACAGGATCTCGCCGCCGGTCGGCGCGTCAAAGCCCGCCAGCATACGCAGTGTGGTCGTCTTACCACAACCTGAGGGTCCCAAAAAGGTGACAAATTCTCCTCGTTTGATGCTCAGGTTAAAATCATCTACCGCCACAAAGCCGTCCTCGAACGTACGCGATAAATGTTTGAACTCCAAGATGTTTTCTGATGTTTTTTTCAATTTAACTATCCGCCTCCTTGTGTATTCTACAGACACTCTTATTTCCCCTGTCTGCGTACCGATTAGATGGCCTGTTTCCTTTATACAGACCATCGAAGGTAGTGTAACATAAAAAGAGGACGGTGACAATGCATCACCGTCCTCTTTTGAGTAAAATATAAGTAAAACCAAAAACTATTTAGTTGATCACAACGCCCTTGCGAAGGATAATATTCGCATAGATTGCTGTCTCACTGGTCATGATAACGACTTTGGATTTTGCTCTGGTCTTATCATAGAAATCCCACTTGTTGATCTCCTCGAAGCATTTGTCTCCGCGCTCATCATACTTTGCAACGATCTCCTTGTAGGTATCCCAGATCGGAGTCTTTGCGTCATCGCCGGGCTCCACTGCCATTAAGGTACAGGGAGGAACCATCACGCCGTTTGCATCGGGATAAGTATCCAAAGGCATTACCTGTAAGATCGCATCCAGGATCTCCGGTACGCCGTGTCCATCCATGCGGATGACCGGTGTATCAAAGCTGTGTCCGGGGAAGTTGCCATCACCGATGGTAAGCTCGTCTGTATGACCCATCTCTGCCAAAACCTTTAACAGATCCGGTGATAAAATGGAAGGAATTCCTTTTAACATATTTGTATCCTCCTATTAGCGAATGGTCTTATATAAAGGTCCGTAAGCTGCACATGCACGGTAGTCCTGGCCCTCTTTGTCTGAACCGAATGCATTCCATGCAGACGGACGGAAAATGTCTTTTCCGGGAACATTGTGCATACATACAGGGATACGCAGCATAGATGCCATGGTGATCAGGTCTGCACCAATATGTCCGTAGCTGATCGCACCGTGGTTAGCGCCCCAGTTGTTCATTACATCGTAAGCGGTCTTGAAAGGAGAACCCTCGATGCCATCGGTACGAGGAGCGAACCATGTACAAGGCCATGTGTAGTCTGTTCTCTTCCATAACTTGTCAGAAACCTCATCCGGAAGATCTACGGTCCATCCTTCAACGATCTGAAGAACAGGTCCCAGGTTCTTTATGATGTTCAGACGGATCATGGTAGCAGGCATCTCTGTCTTTGTCTCGAAACGAGCAGAGTATCCGGCACCGCGGAAGTATCCGTTATCAGCAGGGCACCACTCGCAGGCATCCATCATCTTCTCGATATCAGCATCTGTTACGTCAAACCACTTCTTCATGGTAGGTGCACCATTCTCATCTACACATACGCCGGAAGCGTCCAGACAGCAGGATCCGGAGTTGATCAGATGGATAAATCCGTCTGCATCCTTTGCATGTCCTTCGATGTCATATCCGGTGACACGCTTTACAGCGTCTCCTGACCAGTAGGTACGAACATCTGCAAACATCTGTGCACGGTTTGTCAGCAGGTTCATGAACATCATGCCGGCACCGTTTAAGGTATCGTTCTCGGTAGCCAGTGTGAAAGGCTCTCTTGCTCCGTTCCAGTCGAAGGAGGTATTTAAGATAGCCTCAGGGAAGTCACAGTTCGGCCAGTGATCGGTCCACTGTCTCTGTCCCTGGAAACCACCGCAGATCGCATTGTGTCCGACAGACTCTTCCTCGCAGCCTTCCGGAAGGTTCGGATTGCCCTGATACAGATCCTCGATGATGACAGCCATCTTTGCTGTGAACTCCCAGTCTTTCTCTTTCTGCTCATCAGACTTCTTAACGAAATCGGGGTTCTTATCGAAGCCCTGCTTTGCATACTTCTTGATCCATGCAAGAGCCTTCTGATACTCGTCCTCATTGTAGATGTGCTCTTCCATACGACGAAGGATCTCTACCTCGTCAACGGACTCTACACGCATGCCAAGATACTCCTCGAAGAAGTCATGGTTGATGATGGATCCGCCGATACCCATACACTGGGAACCGATCTGTAAGTAAGATTTATCTCTCATGGTAGCTGCTGCAACTGCTGCGCGGCCGAATCTTAATAATTTCTCTAATACGTCAGCAGGGATGTTTGAATCATCTGCCTCCTGAACGTCCTTGCCGTAGATACCAAATGCAGGAAGTCCCTTCTGTGCATAGGTAGCAAGTACGGATGCAAGGTAAACTGCTCCGGGTCTCTCGGTTGCATTTAATCCCCAAACGCCCTTGATGGTCAGGGGGTTCATATCCATGGTCTCTGCGCCGTAGCACCAGCAGGGTGTTACGGATAAGGTGATGGCTACACCTTCCTTGCGGAATTTTGCCTCGCAGGCTGCTGCCTCAGCAACACGTCCGATGGTTGTATCTGCGATGATAACCTTTACCGGCTCACCGTTGGAGTAACGTAAGTTCTCCTCATATAATTTCTTCACTGCCTTTGCCATACCCATGGTCTGGTCTTCCAGTGACTCACGTACCTTTAAGGGTCCTCTTCTACCGTCAATACAAGGTCTGATTCCAATTACCGGATAATCTCCAATGTATCTGTTCTTTGCCATTTCTCATATCCTCCTTAAATTATGCTGTCGTGCGCGAACCGTTTCGCGTCTTGATATTTACATTGTAATCGTTTTGTTTTGCCTTTTCTTGTGGATTTATGAAAAATAATATGACGATAGTCACCTCTTTACAATTATACAAAACTAAAAAAACAGATCAGTTCACCCACTTCTCATTTTCACTGATCTTCGCCCGGAAGGAATTCTTCCAGCACCCGTTCCAGTTCCGGAACAGAGATCGGCTTTTCCAGAAAATCCGAAAAACCCGCCTGCATATAACGACGTCTGGAATCGCCGGAAACATTTGCAGTCAACGCGATCACAGGCAGTTTCGCATAACTGCCTCCCATGTCTCGGATGTGTCCAAGTGTCTCTATTCCATCCATCTCCGGCATCAGGTGATCCAGAAGGATCAGATCGTAATGCTTCGCACCGATCATCTTTAATGCGCGTTTTCCACTGATCGCACAATCGAGCTCTACCTCATAGTCCTTCATGAGCCCCTCCAGAACAGCAAGATTGATCTGGTTGTCATCGACGACCAGGATCCGAGAGCCTTTCGCATAGGGCTTTCGCACAGACAGTTCTTCTTTCATCCGTCTATCATGCAATGTCTGTATATCCCCGATGGGACTCTCATCCATCACCGGCAACTCCAGTGTAAAGGAAAAGACCGAGCCTTCTCCATATACACTCTCCACCTCAAGATTCGTACCCATCTGCTCCAGCAGACGCACAACAATACTCATCCCCAGGCCCGTTCCCTCGATATTACGGTTGCGCTTCTCATCCAGTCTCTGAAACGCAGAAAACAGGCCGTTCATGTCCTCCTGCTTCATACCGATACCGGTATCTGCTACTTCTACATGCAACGCCAGCTTATGATCTGTCGTCTGCATACCGTTGACCGCGAATGTCACGCTGCCCTTCGGTGTATATTTCACTGCATTTGTCAGAATATTAATGATGACCTGTTTGATACGAAGCTCATCGCCATACACCTTCGACGGAAGCTCCGGGGATATCTCCACAATAAAATCCAGATCCTTTTCTTTTGCCTTGATATCGATCAATCGATTGATATCGTCAAGCATATTCCCAAGCATCATGTCATCCGGCAGGATCTCCATTTTTCCGGCTTCGATCTTGGAATAGTCCAAAATATCGTTAATAATGGAAAGTAACATCCTGCCGGCATTTTTGATATCGTATGCATAGCTTCTGATCTGTTCATCCTTCGTCTCCCGAAGGATCATCTCGTCCATACCCAGCACTGCGTTGATAGGCGTGCGGATCTCATGGGACATATTCGAGATAAACACACTCTTTGCCTGATTGATATCCTTGAGCTTCTGATTTTGTTCTTCTACCGCCGCAATGATATTTTCCTGCTGTAAAAGACGCTTCATCTCCGCATCGATGTCCTGTACCGTATAGATGAACACCGGATTCTCCTTTGAAAAACCTTGCATGCGATGAAACATCAGCCGCACCCAGATATACTGCCCCTGCATATTCTGCATCTGTACTTCAAAGCGGTAGGATTTCTGCTTTTCCAGCTGCTCCATCACATATTTGGGATCGGAGATCTGTAAAAACAGCACGCGGTCATCCGGCTGAAACATATTAGAGATCATATAACGCCAGTCGGAATATTTCAGTTCCAGATAATCCTGCTTGTCTACGCTCAGCTCTGTAGTCACGGAGTTACGCAATGTGTCATTTTTCAGATCACCGATCATGGAAAACAGATAGTTTTCCTGTATCGTATCCATCTTGAGTTTTTCCATGCGATCGCTTTCATATCCATCTTTACAAAGAAAAAAGATGATCACTGCGGATGCATCACCCATCTTTAAAATGCGATAATCATAGCGTTGTTCTTTTTCTCCGATGATCAGCCGAATGTTTCCCGCGTAGTTTTCTTTCTCAAAGATCCCCTGATCCCGAAACGCCTCATAGGCATTTGAAACCCGATCCCCTTCCCGGATCGCCAGAAACAGTTTCGCATAAGCATCCTTTAAATCACCCTGGGCTCCCAGGATCTGATCCATGAAAACATCTGCCTTGATCTTTTCATAGCTTTGTTCCTGCAGATCAAGGGCGTAGACTGCAGACATCCGGTCAAACACTTTCTCCAGCAGAGCTGTTATCTTATTGTTCTCCTCAAACATTTTATCTCGGCATCTCCTATAACATCAAATTCTATCCATGCCGCTGATCATCTGCGTCCACACATGTGCTCATCATGTGCGCCTGACCCTTGGCATTTCTGAACACATTCTACCACAATGAATCCTACTCTTCAATCCACCAACGCGTTGTAGTAAAGAATTCGCGGCTTGATCTTTTAAGCATTAACGGTCACATTATGGCATCTGATACGTGTATTTCCGCGCCTGATTGCGCAGAAGCCATTCCACGCGCTCGCATTCTTCTGGAAGGTATTCTCCCGTATCCGCGACACGTCTGAATTCTGCGCACATTCGATCTGCGTTCCATTCAAATTTCAGAAAACAGCCATACAACACATTTGCCGCGTCAAGCTGCTTATCAAAATCACGGTCAAAGGGCTTTGCCTGCACCTTTGTCAGACATGTTTCCACATCAGCACCCAACGGATAATCCTGTGTTGTATCTGCAAGCAACGCGAGTCCCATGTCAAAAAAAGGGCACAGGCGGTACTCTTTTGTTCGCTCATTGTAGAGTAGCGCAATATTGTTCGTATGACGATCTTCGTTTAAGAAAAATGCATCCAGTTCCAGCATCTGTGTCAGATACCGGCCAAAATCAGATAATCCGGTGATATTCGTGATCAGATCTACCGTATATGAGATCCGTTCCCTGACATCCGAAAACCGCGCCAGCGTCTTTGCCAGCCCCATACCTGTATACTGACGACAAAGGCGCTCGATGGGGATCAGGATCTCGTTTTCCTGCTTGAAACTTTTGCTTCGGCAGCCCCTGTAACGTTTGCCGTGATAGAGGATCGTCACCGGCTCATAGCATACCGGGCGTGGCAGATTACTGTGCATAAGTATATTGGAGCAGACGACCTCTGCCAGGCTCTCATAGCCAAATGCATCTGCCTTGTACCAGTAGCCGTCCTGTTCCCATTTGAGCTGATTGCCCTTTGATGTATGAGAATCACTGATCCGTGTCGGCTCAACATGCATTTCAATCTCTCTCATGTTTCATCGCCTCCATTTTGTCAAAGTAGGTAAGTTTCATCCATTGGTGATCCTCTGCCATATGACCGCCGGTCTTTTCTATGATCGCCAGCGGATCATAGCTGTCAAGTCCATAATCCTTTAATATCTCCTTCATGCCAAAGCGTGTGCGCGGTACACACCGATCCTCCAGAAAATACTCGAAGTCTTCCCACGTCGGCTTTTCCTTGACACCAAACGCACGGAACAACAGCTCGTCAGTCTCATTTTTGATCAATATCTTTTCGTGCAGAAAATCCACCAGTATAACCGTACAGCACTCGTCATGATTCATATAGTCGATCCGAAGCGTATAATCCCACAGATCTTCCTGCCAGAGCATCCCATTCAGGCTGACCCATGCGCGATAGGTACGGCAGACCTGATCTATCTGTGGCTCCTTCGGATGCAGATATGCAGAAAGTGTCTGACGTGATACACCATACTCTGCCGCCAATGCCGTAACCGTTTCACCGTCATCGTACCGTTTTTTTATGAGGTATACCGTCTCTGCAGACAGCGCACGCTTCCGCCCTGCGCCGCGCACATTCTGTTTCATAAAAAACACCTCCCTGCTTTTTTACTATTGTATGATCTCATCATAGTAAAAAAACAGGAAGGTGTCAAGAAATTAATTTTTTAACATTCTTCGAACGGTCTGCGCAAAACCAATCATGTCAATCGGCTTCGGAACATGGGCATTCATTGTATAGCCTATTTAATACAATACCTCCCCATCTTTTATTACCAGTTTCAAATTCAAATTCTCATCCAGAAGCACTACATTCCCTTTCTTTCCTTTTGTGATGGAGCCGTAATTCTCATATTCACCCAGACTCTTCGCCGGGTTCATCGTTGCGCACGCAACAGCTGTCTCTAATGGGATGCTCATATCTCTGACGACTGTCCTCATACAGTCCATCAGGTTTGTTGCAGAACCTGCCAGTGCTCCGTCAGACACCAGTGTCGCACGATTTCCAACTACGTTCACATCCAGTCCGCCGAGTGTATACTGCCCATCCGGCATTCCGGTTGCACGCATACTGTCGCTGATCAGTATCACCCGATCTTCCCCCAGCATCTGAAATGTCGCTCTAACCATTGACGGATGAATATGCACGCCATCACAGATAAGTTCCGCCATTACATGCCTGCTATCTGACACAGCACCGATAACGCCTGGAGCACGATGTGTAAATGCCGGCATTGCATTATAGAGATGCACGGCATGATTTGCCCCTGCATCAAATGCCGCTTTTGCCGTATCATAATCTGCGTTCGTATGTGCCAGCGATATATTCACTTTTTCTTTCATCTGCTCAATAAATTCCAGCGATTTTTGGCTCTCCTCCGGAGCAATTCCCACAAATTTGACCAGCCCCTCAGATGCATCCAGAAACCGCTGGCATACTTGCGTATCGCACGGAATAATGTGTCTTTCATCCTGTGCACCTTTCTTTGCAGGACTTATAAAAGGACCTTCCATATTGATACCGATCAGATCAGCACCTTTTGGAGCACGTTTCTTATACTCTGCTGCAACATTCAAAATCTTCTCCAGTTCTTCTACCGGAAGCGTCATTGTCGCCGGTGAAATCGCAGTGACTCCGATGGATGCTTCGTACTGTGCAATTGTTTCGATTGCTTCTGTAGTTCCATCGCAAAAATCAGCTCCCATACATCCATGGAAATGCAGATCGATCAACCCTGGAATCGCAAAGCAACCCTTTGCATCAATTACTTCCTCATCCTCTTCATTTTTTATATTTTCCACTTCTTTTGTATATTCCGCTTTGAGATCTACACGTTCAAAGATACCGTCCCGAATAACAATTTCTCCATCTTCAAATGTCCGGTCTTCTGTGTACACTTTTACATTTTTTATAAGCATTTTCTTCCCTCACAAGTAAAAATTATTTATATAAGATCACCCATTGATTGATCTGGCATACGATGTTTTTTCCGATTTCCTTCCTGCAAAGCCCTCAGTGTATTGTCGTGCATGGCTTCTTTCTTATATTTATCCTGTTCCACATAATAAGAATAAATGATATCAAGCATGACCAGTATTGGAAATTGCGGCGAGATTACATTCCCATGATTCAGATACCGAAGAGAAGGCACAAGAATAACTTCCGTACAAAACTTTACATATTCTTCCTTATTATTAGCTGTGAGAAGCACTGTTTTTGCCCCTCTTCTGTACGCTTCTTTTAAAAGAAAGAGGATTTCCTCCTGCTCGCCACTGATACTGATACCAAACACCAGACTTCGTTTGTCCTGAAATACAGCCTGCATTCTTATAAGATCTGAATCAAGAACGGAATCAATATCCACGCCGATTCGCATAAACCGAATCTCCATCTCGCTTGCCGCAAGCCCGGAGCTTCCCTTTCCACACACCAGTACACGTTCTGCCCGACTCAGATATCTGCAGATTCTCGCAAGCTGTGCTTCATCCACCAGACTGTAAGTCTTGTTTAAAAGCTCCTGATATGCATTTAAGACCATCCTTGTATTGCCGGTCATGGATTCCTTTTTTTCGACGAATGTTTCTTCATATTGATAGATGAATTCCCGGTATCCCCGGTATCCGCATTTCTTCGCAAATCTTGATAATGAAGCTTCTGACACAAACAATCTCTCTGCGATTGCTTTTGCAGAAAAATCCACTTTCTTCCGGTTTTTTATGAAAAAGTCCGCAATATTCTTTTCCACAGTCGTAAATTTATCATAATTCGATTCGATGATCGGCACTACGGATTTTACATAATATTCCATCCCTGTTCATTCCTTATCTTTATCTTTCCTGATATCGCCCCATGAAATGATAAAATGCACCCAGCATACCTGCATCGTTCCTATGCTTTGCGAATTCAATTCTGGTGTTCGCGACAATGCTTGGAACCAGGTATTTCTTCAGTGCAGACTCTATCTTTTCTCTCAGATACTCCTCCTGAGCCATGATTCCTCCACCCAGCACCACCACTTCAGGATTGATCACATAACAGATATTGGCGATCCCTTTTCCAAGAACATCTGCCATCTCATCAATTGCGCGATTACAGATCTCGTCTCCGGTCTTCGCCTCCTCAAAAATGCGATATCCGTTCCACATGTCTACCGGCTCCTGTTTCCATTCGGCCACTTTTTTAGTCATACTGCTTGCAGCGCCAAGTGTCTGGAAATCGCTGCCATCCATATGCATATATCCCACTTCACAGGCACTGTTGCTGAATCCGTGAAATACCTTCCCATTTGCCACGATACAACCTCCGATTCCGGTTCCGATCGTCAATATCAAGGCAATGCTGCTGCCTTTTGCTGCCCCGGAAATATACTCCGCAAGTCCTGCACAGTTTACATCATTTTCCACTTCACACGGAATTCCAAACTCTTTTTCCATCGTCTCTTTAAATCTGGTTCCGGCATAATCCGGAATCAGCGGAGCGGCATAAAAGATCTCACCTTTTTTTGTATCTACCATTCCTGCTGTAGAAATACAGATCCCGCTGATCTCATGTGCCCGAACCAGTTCGGATGCAATATCCACTGCTTTAGCAAGAACAGACGCTCCGCCTCTATATGCTTCCGTCGCTCTTTCGCCGCGGTACAAAATGTCTGCATTTTCATTGATCACGCCGTACTTGATCGCTGTCCCGCCTATATCGATACTAATATACTTATTCATTATTATACCTCTGTCATTTTTCTTCTTCAAGTACTGTTGCTGGCATCGATCAAATACGCACTTTAAAGATTGCTTTCTTAATCTGCTCCGGTCCGTTTACTTCTACAGCAGTTCGGTGTCCATCACTCGGATAACAGATCAGGAAATCTCCGTCTCTCAAGATTACAGAACTGTTCTTTTCTCCATCCATCGGAAGAAAATCATCCTTTTCCACAAACTCTTTTACATCCATATTCTGTATAAAGTTCAGGTCAATCTGCTCCGTTCCATGAATCATGAGATGTACGTCAAGATAATTCTTATGCGCTTCCCAGAAACGTTCTTTTGGAGTTGTCGTCGTATATTCCACAATGTTTACAAAGATCCTGTCTCCATCGATCTCATGGCTTCCTTTTTCATACGAATTTAAATCATGACTTTTTGCATACGCAAAGCATTCCTTTATCTGTTCCTCAAGAAACGGAAACTCCTTCAAATTATTAATATTACCAAATATCATATTTTTTCTCCTTCCATGAAAATGACATTGGTGAACAGAGATTCTTACACCTCTGTTCACCAATACTTATCTAGTTCTTATATACGGTTGTATGCGGTGCCGGTACAGAGGTATCACCTTTTATTTTTCTCCAAATATAACTTGCAGGAATTCCCACCACCAGAGATACTGCGATAGAAATAATGGAGTAAGACCAGATAGAAACGCTCTCAGACGGTACAAAGTATTTGATATAAACCATCACTACAGATGCTGCGATAAATGCAAGTGTCGTACCAAATGTATTTGCAACTTTTGTAAACGCTCCTAAGATAAAGGAACCAATCAAAATACCAAGTACCAGACCCATAAATCCGTTAAACCATTCGTATGCAGATTTTACTCCACCGTTTGCCAGAACCATTGCAACTACGATTGCAAAAATACCTACAACCAGAGATACATACTGACCAATCTTTGTCTGTTTCTCAAAGCTCAATTCCTTTTTGGACAGACGTGCCTGAATATCCAGTGTCCAGCTGGATGCCACAGAGTTCAGACCTGTGGACAACGTAGACTGTGCTGCTGCATAGATTGCTGCCAGGAGAAGTCCTGTGACACCAATCGGAAGTTCAAATGCAATGTAGGAAGCAAAGATCTGATCCTGAGCTGCTGCCGGTGGAAGCGTATTCTGCTGATAGAATACATATAATCCAGTACCGATCAAGTAAAATACCGTTGCGATAAAGATGGATAAAATACCGTTCGTCAGCATCATTTTATTCAATTTCTTTGTGTCTGTAGTCGTTGTGAAACGCTGTACAATATCCTGACTGGATACATAAGATCCCATCGTATTGAATCCTGCGCCAACAATCAGGATAAATACACTATCCTTCAAAATATTAGGATTAAAGATCGGCTGATCTACAGCAAGGAACTTATGCTCTGTCGCAAATGCCTGGAAGATCGCACCAATTCCTCCATCCAGATGTGCCAACAAAAAGATCAACGAAAATGTTACACCGATCAATAACACAGATCCCTGAATAAAGTCTGTCCAAAGCACTGATTTCAGACCACCTGTGTAAGAGTAGATAATTGCGATCACACCCATGATGATAATTAATAAGTTTACATTTATTCCTGTCAGACTTGCAAGTACCATGCACGGAAGATACATGATAATGGACATACGACCGATCTGATAAATAATAAACATAACCGCACCAAGAACCCGAAGTCCTTTACTTTCGAATCTCAGTTCCAGATAATGATATGCAGTATCAATATCCAGTTTACTGTAAATAGGCAGGAAAAACTTGATTGTAAGCGGAATTGCAAGCAGCATACCAAGCTGTGCAAACCACATGATCCATGTTCCCGCATAAGAATTCCCTGCCAGTGACAGGAAAGAAATCGGACTGAGCAATGTTGCAAAAATGGATACGGAAGTCACCCACCATGGAATCGTTCCATCTCCTTTAAAATATTCTTTTCCCTTCATTTCTTTTTTGGCGAAGTGAAGACCGGCCAGCAATACTGCTGCCAGATAAACAATCAGGATAACTAAATCAACAGCGGTAAATCCCTGCATATTTTTTTCCTCCTCAATCCCTCATTTGTTTTCTTCATGCACTCCGGCTTTGGCTCTCTTACACCAGAGTGCATGTTGTATATTTTTGATTTATTAAGCAACAAATTTTGCTTTTGCATCACGAATCATCTCTGCTGCTTCTTCCACAATTGGCAGATCACTTTCAATCAGATCTGCCAGTGGTCTTCTGACCCCGCCCAGTTCTAATCCCTCGTTGATCTTAAGGATCGCTTTGATGACTGCATACATATTTCCATGTGCGGAACACATCTTATAGATAATCGCATCGACTGCATACTGAAGCTCTCTTGCTGTTTCCATATCACCAGCTTTTACAAGTTCATCCAACTTCAGAAATAATTCCGGCATAGCCCCGTATGTTCCGCCGATTGCACCTTCCGCTCCGATCACCCGTCCACTCATGAACTGCTCATCCGGACCATTAAAGATAATATAATCTTCACCGGCAGCCTGTTTGAACATCTGAATATCCTGAACCGGCATAGAAGAGTTCTTTACACCGATCACTCTCGGATTCTTTCTCATCTCTGCAAACAATCCCTGTGTTAACGCTACACCTGCAAGCTGCGGAATATTGTAGATTACGAAATCTGTATTCGGAGCTGCTGAACTGATATCATTCCAGTACTGCGCAATTGCATACTCCGGCAGATGGAAGTAGATCGGAGGAATCGCTGCAATCGCATCTACTCCAAGACTTTCTGCATGCGCAGCAAGTTCCATACTGTCTTTGGTATTGTTACATGCAACGTGTGCGATTACTGTAAGTTTTCCTGCTGCCGCTTTCATCACATTTTCCAGAATGATCTTTCTGTCTTCTACACTCTGGTAAATGCATTCTCCTGAAGAACCATTTACGTAGACTCCTTTTACTCCTTTTTCAACGAAATATCTCGTCAATGCCTGTACTCCTTCCGGGCTGACATTTCCTTCCTTGTCATAGCATGCGTAGAATGCCGGAATGACTCCTTTGTACTT
>JAQYOU010000069.1 GCA_028727105.1 bacterium | reverse complement strand
CAATTTCCCCTCATTTTCCGGCACCATCCCTGAGCCGTTATTTTGCTTTTATTTCTTTTCAAATACCCGAAGCTTTGCGCTTTTTGACCGGGGGTTTCTTTCCATCTCCCCATCCGTGGGTAAGATCGGTTTTTTGGTGATCACTCTGCCCTTCGATACGTTCCCGCACACACACACAGGAAAATCCGGCGGACAGGTGCATGGATCTTCATTATTTTTAAATATCGTTTTTACGATCCGATCCTCCAAAGAATGAAAGGTGATGATACAGATCCTTCCACCCGGATTTAAAAGACCGATCATTTCGTCCAGATGATCACGCAGTACATCCAACTCATGATTGCAGGCAATACGGATCGCCTGATACGTACGCTTTGCCGGATGACCTCCGGTCTTTGCAACTTTTTTAGGGATCGCGGCTGCAATGATCCCGTTCAGCTGTCCGGTGGTCTCGATCGGCGCGTTCTGTCTTGCCGCCACAATGTGCTTTGCTATATTCTTTGCAAAACGATCCTCTCCGTAATCGCGGATGATCCGGTACAACTCGCCCTCGCTGTAGTCGTTCACAATATCACGTGCACTGATGCTTGATCTCTGATCCATACGCATATCCAGCGGCGCATCCTCTACGCGGTACGTAAAACCACGCTCCGGCGTGTCCAGCTGAAAGGAGGAAACTCCAAGATCTAATACGATACCATCCACGCTTGCAACGCCAATGCGCTCCAATTCTTTCTTCATATCCGCATAATTACTGCGGATGATCGTCAGCCGGTCTCCAAATTCTTTTAATCGTTCCCCTGCTGCTGCGATCGCATCAGCGTCCTGATCGATGCCGATGAGCCGTCCCTGTGGAGACAGCCTCTTTAAGACCTCATAAGAATGGCCACCACCGCCTAACGTTCCATCTACATAAATGCCATCCGGCTTGATATTCAGATTTTCGATCGTCTCCGTCAAGAGAACGGAAGTATGATTAAACTCCATCCGCAAATCCTCACTATATGATCTATCAGTTCTGTTTCAATAACTAGAAGCTAAGTCCCAACTCAGCCATATGCTCTGCAACATCATCCATATCGTCAAAATTACTGCTCTCCAGCCAGCGGTCTTTGTTCCAGATCTCCACACGGTTTAAAACTCCGGCTGAAACAATGTCCTTCTGCAGATCCGCATGCTCGCGCAGATTGGGAGGGATCAGGATCCTGCCCTGCTTGTCCACCTCACAGGTAGCGGCTCCGGCAAAGAAAAAACGCATAAACCGACGGGTTTCTCCGTTAGAAGGCAATGCACGGAATTTTTCCTCAATGCCTTCCCACTCCGTTTTCGGGTACACGAAAAGACATCCGTCGAGACCCTTGGTCACGACAAATTCTTCGCCCAACTGTTCACGGAACTTTGAAGGGACGATCACTCTGCCTTTTGCATCAATACTATGATTGTACTCACCGGTAAACATTGCGTGTCCTCACTGTATATCCGCGCCGAAGTGTATTACACCATGACTTATTCACATAATTATGAACTTATTCACCACTTTCAACCACTTATATACCACTTTCCTCCACTTATGACCCCATCATACGCTCTTTTTTAGAAAAAATCAATGGAACGTATGTTTTTTCTTAAGATTTCTTTAATTTACTATTACAAATAAAAAAAGACTGGGCATCCCTGCTCCACACCTTACGTGCAAAGTCGCAGGGATTGCCCGGTCTTTTGTAAATATCAAAATAGCAGGTGGCAAAATGCACACCTGCTAAGTAATATCGATCAATTGTTCCAATATCGCGTCTACCCGGCGACTGGCTTCCAGGCATTCCTGAGAATCAGGCCCTAACACGATCATTTCATTCAGTTTTTTCCGTTCCTGCTCCAACCGGTGCATCAGCTGCGCTTTGTCCGGTGTCGTTTCGCAGGTCTTCTGGCAGTATCTTTCCTCCACTTTTAGCCACCTTTCCGCGCATAACGATGATCCATACAGCTGACACCACTGCCATAACTGCACCTACAACCATAGAGACAGGGATCAAAAGTCCCGGGATCAGAAGTTGATCCGTGCGCAGACTCTCTACCCAGAATCTGCCGACACCGTAGCCGAAAAGGTACAAAAGAAATACCTCGCCGTCAAACTTCTTGCGCCGGATATACCATAGCAAAAACAAGAGCAGTGCCAGATTCCACAATGACTCATACAAAAAGGTCGGATGCACCTGTATGTAATCCACTCCATCGATGGTCAAAATATGCGCCGCGATGGACTCCGTGATCTCACCGTGTCGTACCGCATCCACCGGCAGCTGCATGGCAAACAGGTTATCCGTATATCCGCCAAAGCACTCCCGGTTAAAGAAATTGCCCCAGCGCCCAAGGATCTGGCCGGTGATCAGGCCAAGCCCTGCCGTGTCACAGACAAGGGGAAACTTCATTTTTCTCTTTTTGCAGAACAAAAAGGTGGTAATGATCGCTGCGATCACACCGCCGTAGATCGCCAGTCCGCCCTGCCGGAAATTAAATATCTGGATCAGGTTGTCCTTGTAATTTTCCCAGGCAAAAACCACATAATATATACGTGCTCCGACCAGGGAACAGATAATGGCAATGATCGCCAGATCAAAATAGTCATCCTGGTTTTGTCCGCTTCTCTTTGCTTCCCACAAAGCCACACATAGCCCGGCAAGCATTGCACATGCAAGGGTCAGACCGTAGAAGGCGATCTCAAAGCTGCCAATACTGATTGACTTTCCCACATGCTCCAGATAAATATGGAGATTCGGAAAATTAATGTTCATATTCATATTACATTCCTCTACATACATCCGCGCATCCGTTCAAGCTGAACCGACGCGCGGAAAAATGGCTGAACAGCCGTCAGATCAGGTTTACTGCAACGGCATTTACTGTCTGCGCCGGAAGCTTGCGCACTCCGTCTCAGCTACCACACAGGCATTCACACCGTTGATACCGATGTGATCCGCGTTACATTTCTGATCCTGATTAAAAGTACAATTCGTTGCTTTGCACTGCACCTCCAAAGAAGTCTTGGGTTCACCCACTGCATTCCTGCTGCAGTTACATCCCTGCTCCTTAAAGCTGGAACAGCAGGTCTCGTGGGGCATGGATGCCTCACTTCCCTCCACAAGGATCGTATTCTTGGAACACTTTTTATCTGCATTATACATACAGTGTACAACGTTACAGTCCAATCTCGTCATGACCGTCTTTCCTTTCTATACTATATTATTACACATGCGTGTATGATTAGTATGGATCCCTGAAAGCATTATTATGCGAAACAACTGAATGTCAAAAATATTTATTTTTCTTCTGCTGCGATCTCCTTACGGATCTCCTTGGTGCGGATTTCCTCACAGATCTGACTGACAAACTCAGACAGCGGCTTCACGCCCTCATCACCTGCAAAACGGCTTCTGACAGAAACAGTTCCGTCAGCCTCCTCCTGCTGTCCCACAACAAGCATGTAAGGAAGTCTGTCCATACGAGCCTCACGGATCTTATAGCCGATCTTTTCAGAGCGGCTGTCAACAGTCACATCCACACCTGCACGATGCAGCTCGTCACGTACCTTCTGCGCATAATCAAAATACTTGTCAGAGATCGGCAGGACGCGTACCTGCTCCGGGCATAACCAGGTCGGGAACTTGCCCGCATATTTTTCGATCAGCCATGCCAGTGTACGCTCATAACAACCCATAGAAGTTCTGTGGATAATGCACGGACGAACCTTTTCACCATTCTCATCAATATAGTACATATCAAACTGCTCGGCAAGCAATGCATCCCACTGGATGGTGATCATCGTGTCTTCCTTGCCGTATACGTTCTTCGCATTGATATCAATCTTCGGGCCATAGAAGGCAGCCTCTCCAATGTCCTCCGTGAAGGGGATCTGCAGATCGTTCATCATGTCACGCATATGCTGCTGGGTTTCCTCCCATACCGCTGCATCACCGATATACTTCTCTCTGTTATCCGGATCCCATGCAGACAGATGATAAGTCACCTCATCCTCCACACCGAGTACCTGCAGACAATACTGTGCATGTGCGATACAATCCTTAAACTCTGCTACCATCTGGTCCGGTCGAACGATCAAATGACCCTCCGAGATCGTAAACTGACGCACACGTGTCAGTCCATGCATCTCTCCGGAATCCTCGTTTCTAAACAAAGTGGATGTCTCGCCGTAACGGATCGGCAGATCTCGGTAAGAATGCTGGGTGTTTTTGTAGCAATAGTACTGGAACGGACAGGTCATCGGACGCAATGCCAGCACTTCCTTGTCCTTTTCCTCATCTCCCAGCACAAACATGCCGTCTGTATAGTGATCCCAGTGTCCGGAAATCTTATACAGATCTGATTTAGCCATAAGCGGTGTCTTTGTGCGGACATAACCCCACTCGCGGTCCTCCAGATCCTCGATCCAGCGCTGCATCTTCTGGATCATGCGCGCGCCCTTGGGAAGAAGCAGCGGCAGACCCTGACCGATCACATCAACCGTCGTAAACAGTTCCATCTCACGACCGAGCTTATTGTGATCGCGCCTCTTGATGTCCTCCAAATGCTCCAGATATGCAGCCAGATCCTCTTTTTTCGTAAATGCCGTACCATAAATACGCTGCAGCTGTGCCTTGTTGGAATCGCCGCGCCAATAAGCCATGGAAGAGGAAATCAGTTTATAAGCCTTGATACCTTTTGTGCTCATCAGATGAGGGCCTGCACACAGATCGACAAATCCTCCCTGATCGTAAAAACTGATCTGTGCGTCCTCCGGCAGATCCTGGATCAGTTCTACCTTAAAGGGCTCATTGCGCTCCTCCATGAATTTGATCGCCTCTGCTCTGGGCAACGTAAAGCGTGTGATCTCATGTCCTTCCTTGATGATCTTTTTCATCTCAGCTTCCAGCTTGTCCAGATCCTCTCTGGAGAAGGGAGCAGATTCAAAGTCATAGTAAAATCCCTCATCGATCGCCGGTCCGATCGTCACCTTTGCCTCAGGGAACAGACGCTTGACTGCCTCTGCCAACACATGGGAAGCTGTATGGCGAATGACACGCAGTCCCTCCGGATCATTCTGGGTAACGATATTCAACTCGCAGTCCTCTGAAATCTCTGTGCGCAGATCCACAATCTCGCCATTTACTTCTCCGGCACAAGCCACACGTGCCAATCCCTCACTGATATCCTTTGCGATATCAAGTACTGATCTTGCCTGATCGTATTCCTTTACGGAACCGTCTTTTAATGTGATTTTCATTTTTCTCCTTCGCAGCTGTCTCTCGCAGCTGCTCTCCTTCTTCATTTATAGTTTGATCATGGCTATTACATATATTCACAGCCCTGACATTGTACAATTACGCTTCTTCATCTTCTGCCTGGATGTCATCACAACCGCTGTTCCCGCAGTTACACCCATTACCGGAATTGTTACTTCCGATCGTAGTTGTCTTTTTCGGAGTCAGAAGCATGCCAAGCACAAGTCCGGTCAATGCTACTGCAACAATTTCCAAAAACAATTCCCGTTTGGAAACGATCGTTGTCCCATCCAAGGAAGCCCAAAAGTTTTTGATCTTTGTAATCATAGTATCCCTCCATTTTGATATTGAAAATAAAAAATCCCCGGTGTCAGATCACCCTGACGCCGGGGACGATTGCTCGCGGTTCCACCCCAGTTACCGGACAAAACATCTGTCCCGGTCACTTCGTTTGATGATAACGGTATCAGCCGGCCCGGATTAGGGGCACTCAGAGGTGGTTAGGCTCTTCATCGTGTTCACATATGATTAGACATTCTAACGCTTTTTTGCAAAAGTGTAAAGTCCTAATTTTTAGCGATTATGCATTTCTTCCGCAGCACTGCTTATACTTCTTACCGCTTCCGCAGGGGCAGGGATCGTTTCTTCCGACCTTCTTTCCCTCACGACGGATCGTGCCGGACTTCTTCTGCTCTAAGTACAGCGCCTTTTTTGTTTCTGCGTCAAAGATCGCATCCCACTGAGGCAGCTCATACAGCCAGTCAGCCTTTGCGTCTACCATATTCTTGTAGAGCTTTTCTTTATCAAAGATCAGGTTGACCGGTGTATCCTCCTCCATGGTATCAATCGGGTTTGCCTCTACGAGAGAGTCGTTGATGCCATCTAAAAATCCGGTCATCTCCATGATGCTGACCTTATATCTCTCAGCCAGTTCCTTCACCGTACCGGTTACCTTCTCATCCGGGTTAGAAAGAAGCTGCTCGTAAATTCCCTTCTCCAATAAGAAATAATCATTCCAGAATTTCTGAAGTTTTCCTCTGTCTTCTTTTTCATTATAGGCAATCTTCTGCCATTCCTGTAATAATGCCATAATTTATCCGTCCTTTGGTATATGAAATAATTTGCACATATTTCGTGCACTTACATAGTATAACTCATATACAAATATTTTTCAAAGCCTTTTTTGTATAAGCAGCAAAAATGTGGATATACTACCTTCATACCGAAGTATTTGTTACCCCCAAAGCTTCGGTAGTGCGAAAGATACAAAAATACTTTATCCTCCCCTAAAGAAAGACCTGCCGCACGCAGGTCTTTCTTTCATATGGCAGAAAAAATATCACATATCTTAGATTCGGTAACTCATTTTTCTTCGGTTCATCCATACAGAAAAATAAACCGGTCAACGACCGGTTTATTCCAAAATCATATGAAGACTCCAATCAGATCAATGATTGACAAAACATCTTACAAACCCTGTAAAATCAACGATTATACGGATTCGTGATAAAATCGTACGGCGTCTGCTGATAAACATAGTAATTCAGCCAGTTGGAATACAGGATATTTCCATGAGAACGCCACTGTAATCTGGGCTTTTGCGTGCAGTCATCGTTCGGATAATAATTTACCGGCACATCGATCGGCAGTCCCTGGTTTTTATCACGCATATACTCCTTATGCAGAGTGAGACGGTCATACTCCGGATGTCCCATCAAAAAGATCTTGCGTCCATCGTTATCGATCACCAGAAAGACACCAGCCTCCTCGGACTCCGCCAGTATGGTCAGCTCCGGAACAGATTCGATATCCTCCCGACTCATTTCCGTATGTCTGGAGTGCGGGGCCATAAAATAATCATCAAAACCGCGAACAAGCGGGATCTTCCGGTTCATCACCTGATGCTCATACACGCCAAATACCTTTTTCTCCATCTGATGCTTTTTGATCCCATAGTAGTGATACAGGCCGGCCTGGGCTCCCCAGCACACATGGAGTGTACTTGTTACATGGTTCTTTGCCCAGTCCATGATCTCGCACACCTCGTCCCAGTAATCCACCTCTTCAAAATCCATATGCTCTACCGGTGCTCCGGTAATGATCAGACCGTCCAGATTGCGATCCCTGATCTCATCCAGCGTCACATAAAACTGATCCAAATGCTTTTGTGAGGTATGTGCTGACTCATGGCTGGAAACCGTAAGAAATGTCACATTCACCTGCAGCGGTGTATTAGATAGCGAACGCAGCGTCTGAAGCTCATTGTCCTCCTTCAGCGGCATCAGATTCAAGATTCCGATCTCAATGGGACGGATATCCTGATGCTCCGAGCGCGTTTCATCCATAACAAAAATATTCTCATTTTCCAGAATCTCCCTTGCAGGAAGATTACTCTTAATTTTTACCGGCATAATTACGCCCCCTTCTCTCATTCCGTATTTTTTACCTATCTAACATCATACACTTATCCTAAAATTATGCAAGAGTTGTTTGCACAGGCATTTTCTTATTCATTGATCATTGCAAAAAGTTCTTCCTCGGAAATAACCGGGATCCCAAGGCTTACTGCCTTATCCAGTTTACTTCCGGCTGCTTCACCGGCCAGCAGGTAGCTCGTCTTTTTGCTCACAGACCCGGTGCATTTCCCACCGTTGTTCTCAATGAGCTCTGCAGCCTCCTTTCGACCCAGTGTCGGCAGCGTGCCTGTCACAACGATCGTCAGTCCGGCAAGCTTTGCCCCCTGCTCCTGTAGCTGTGATTTCAGATTCATGCCGAGCGCAGCCACTTCGTTTAACAGATCCCTGTTTTCTGCATCTGCAAAATAATCGTGAATACACTCTGCTGTGATCTCGCCCACATCCGGTATCTGAACAAGCTGTTCCACCGAAGCATCTGCAAGCTCATTCAGATTTGCAAAATGCTTCATGATCTCCTTTGCGGATGCCTTTCCCACATTCCGGATCGCAAGTCCGGTAAGAAATTTATCAACCGTGTTTTGCTTGCTTTCCTCAATCGCAGCCAGTATCTTGTCTGTATTTTTCTCTTTACCCATGATGCCCTTTTCCACCAGTTCATCACGGTGCTCATGCAGCCGATAGATATCCACATAATTATGCAGATAGCCTTCCTCCACCAGTGTATCCACATAAGTGGAACCAAAGGCTTTGATATCCATAGCATCACGGCTGGCAAAATATGCAAGTGTGCGTTTCAACTGTGCCGGGCACGATGGATTGACACAGCAGATATCCGCTGTCCCCTCTTCTTTTGTCAGCGGATGCCCGCAGACCGGGCAGGCAGTCGGTGCACAAAATACCGATCCTGTCGTCTTTGTCACACTGATGATGGCAGGAATGATCTCGCCCTGTTTGCGGCAGATTGCCCGGCAGCCTTCATCAATTCCCAGACTGGTGATATAATCCATATTATGAAGCGTTGCATACTGTACACTTGTACCGCAAAGTCTGACCGGTTCTTTAAAACGTGCACGGAAGGTCATCTTTCCGGTACGTCCCACACCAACCTCTACTTCCTCGATCTCAACTTCTTTTTCCTCCGGAGGATACTTGTACGCAACGTGTCCTGACGAATACTTACTGCCTGCCGGAAAGTCATTCCGGTATTCCACCTGATCAATCTTTACAACCGCACCGTCAATATCATAGGAATAATCACCGCGATGCTCGCCAATCTCATCAATGGCGGCAAGTACTTCCTCCGCAGTCCTGCAAAGCACATGTGGAACAACCGCCACACCCTGTGCCTGCAGTTCATCCAGTGCTGCCGTGTGCCGTTCCATCAAATGCGCACTCTCGCCGGTGGCATCCTGTATATTAAACACAAACATACGAAGTCCACGCTCTTTTGTGATGGACGGATCCAACTGACGCAATGTTCCGGTGGCAAGATTTCTCGGATTTGCCGCAGGTTTTTTACCAAGACTCTCCTGTTTTTCATTAAACGCTTCAAAGGCTTCATGACTCATATACACTTCTCCGCGCAGTTCCACATATCCACCGGCCAAGATCGTCTGTTTGACATCCGGGATCACGCGGGCATTTAATGTGACATCCTCACCCTCGATCCCATTTCCCCTTGTTTCCGCCAGGGTCAATGCACCATCCTGATACCGCAAAGACATGCTAAGGCCATCGATCTTGTGTTCCACAGAGAAACACGCATCCGGATGCATGTCTTTCACCTTTCCGATCCAGGCTGTCACTTCCTCCTTGGAAAAAAGATCCTGAATACTGAGCATCGGCACATGATGGGTGATCGTTACTCCCGCTTCCCGCTTTGCAGTTCCACCGATCTTCTGCGTCGGTGAATCCTTTGTCACCCATTCCGGATGTTCCTTTTCTATCGCCTTCAATTCCAGCATCAGCTGATCATACTCAAAATCACTGATCTCGTTGGTATCCTGATTGTAGTAAAGATCCATATGATGATCAATGGTCTTTTTTAGTTCCTCGTAATAGTTTCGCTTTTCTTCCATTCTTATCTATCCCTTTATTCTTTCCATCCGTTCTGTCAGTTTCCCGAACCGTCTCATTGGACGAATTCCGGATCGATCGCTTTAGATCCTGCCACTCCTTTTCTGTCACATCCCGATACGTACCTTCCTTCAGATCTCCCAGACAGATATTCATGATACGCAGGCGTTTCAATATCTTTACCCGATAACCAAGTGCTTCACACATCCGACGGATCTGGCGGTTCAGCCCCTGTGTCAAAATGATCCGAAATTCCCGCCGCCCCGTCTGCCAAACCTTACAGGGCCTTGTCACCGTTTCCAGTATTGGAACTCCCCTTGACATTTGCATAACAAATTCTTCCGAAATGTCCCGGTCAACTGTCACAACATATTCCTTTTCATGACGATTTCCTGAACGCATCATCTTGTTCACGATATCACCATCATTGGTCAGAAGGATCAGCCCTGTGGAATCCTTGTCCAATCTCCCTACCGGATAAATCCGTTTCGGATAGTTGATATAGTCCACAATGTTGACTCCCTCTTTTTTTGAGGTGGTGCACACCACACCTCTGGGTTTATGAAAGGCGATCAGGATATGTTCTTCCTCTTTGCAGACCGGATTTCCTTTATATAAGACCACATCACCCGGATGCACCCGATCACCAAGCACCGCCACCCGGCCACCGATACGGATCTGTCCGGCTTCCAGCGCGCGGTCTGCTTCTCTTCTTGAACACACCCCAGCCTCGCTCAGATATTTGTTGATTCGAATCCCTTCCTGTTGTTCCATTCCTTTTACCCTGCAACCATTTTCTTAAATGATGACTATGTAGAAAAAGCGGCTGACCGACCACGTCCATGCTTGATGCACTGCAGCCTGCAACCGCTTTTTATCTTTCTGTTATTATTTGATCAGTTCAGTTTTAATATACCCGGTCTCACCGTTCCACTTCACCTTTGTCCAGCCTTCCGCATAGCTTTGGATCACCTCAACGGTATCTCCCTGATAGGCAAGTCCAACCCTGTCCGCAGTCTCGCTCATGGAAACACGAACATTCACGGAATCAGATAACGTCACTTTCTTTCCGGGCGGCAATGCCACTGCTGTCTGGTTTTCTTCCGCCGGCTGTGAAACACTTGGAACCTTGGACTTCTTTGTTGTGACATATTCAAGCTTTACATATCCCTTATGTCCATCATAGGAAGCTTTTACCCAGCCATTCTTTTCGGTATCCGGATAGATCTTCAGTTTTGCCCCGAGAGGGATCTGGGTCACGATCGATTTCTTTGTACTGGGACCTTTCCGAAGATTGATGCCATCCATCGCGTAAGCAGTTTTTGCTTCGCCATCGGATTCTTTTGCAGATTCCTCGGTCTGATCATCCTTCTTATCTTCGGCATTTTCAGTATCAGACTGATCGTCCTTCTCCGGCTCCTCCTGTGCAGGCTCGTCCTGTGCATCGGCATTTTCTGTCGTTTCACCGGCCTGAGTCAGGGACTGTACCCATGTGGCGATCGTATTGGGGATCGTTTCATTCGCCATCTTATCCAGATCAGGGTCTGAAGCGATCGCCTGCTCATATTTCTGCTGTACCTCAGTCTGCAATGTCACCACATCATCCGCCTGCTCAAACTGGTTGATCAGCGCCTGTACATCAGCCTCTGTGCTCGCTTCCATATTGGACTGATTGAACTGACTGTATGCATTATCAATATAAATCTTTCCACCATCGTCTGTCCGCAGATAAAAGAAATCAAGTCCCGGCGCTGCAGTTGCCACATCTTTAAATTTCATCTCAAGATATACGGACACCACATATTCTCCGGCGCTCAATCCGGATTTCGTATAGCATGAAATATGATCATAGGATTCAACGTATTCGCTGAACACTCCGATATAACTCTTCTCAGTATCTGAGATCGGTTGTGCGATCTTCTCTAACGCAGCCACGTCTCCGGCCGCATAAGCAGTGTAATAATCACTGATCAGAGTATTGATCTCCGGAATCGCATCCACCTGGAATTCCTCCGGCTGTTCACCCATCTGCTGTTCATCAGCAACAGGCTCTTTTGGCGCATCTGTAACAGGCCCTGTACACTTCGCCAAAACCACCACCATTGCAACGAATAATGCACCTGCGGCAATATAGCGCTTGTATTTTTTCACAAGCTCCCACAAGCCGGAAGCATCAAACCCGCCATTGCCTTGATCCTTTGTTGCCTCTTTCTTTTTTTCATTTGTTGTTTTATGATCAGCAGAATTTTTATTCTGATTTTTGACATTCTTGTTTGCCATCTGTACTACCTCCTAAAATATAAAACCAAATTAACAGAAAAAAAATGCAACCGGCGGGAATCGAACCCACATTACAGGAGTCGGAGTCCTGCGTTCTATCCGTTAGACTACGGTTGCGTATTTTTAGGAGCAGTATATTATTTTTTATTTTCGATGGAACCATCCACGCTTCTGTTTTCTTGCCTCCAGCTCATCGTCGATCGCTTTTTGGATCTGCTCTTTGACAAGCGCGCAGATTTCGCGGGAGTTCATATCTTTGTAATCTTCATAGTAAAGCGGAGGGAGATACTGCACCTTTGCAGTCACCGGTGCTAAAGAATTCTCTCCAAAAACCTTATAGGAATCCACAAGTGCAACCGGTACGATCGGTGCCTTTGCCATCATTGCCATTTTAAAGCTCCCCGGCTTAAACTCCTGAAGTGTATTTCCGTTATTTGTATACCCACCTTCAGAAAAAATAATATATCGACGTCCTTCCTTTACTTCGGAAGACGTCTCCTTAATGATCTCGAGTGCCTGGCGCACATCATCAAGCTTCATGCGCTTGCCCTCTACCAGATCGATAAATTCCTTGATCAGGATACCGTAGGATACCGCATCATCAACAACCACAGAGCAAGGTTTTGCATGTGTGATCATAATACTGAGTGCATCGAATTTGCCCTGATGATTCGGATACAACACATATCCGCCTTCCTTCGGAAGATTCTCAAGGCCGTCACAAACCGTCTTGATATTACCGGTGCGCATCATATAATAAATGGCACGTCTGGCAATCTTATAACGTTTTGCCTCATCAAATTTTTCGGTATGCTTTGCCATATAACTCATTTTTGGGATCATATAGATATGATATAGATTCCAAAAAATGACCCAGTAAAAACGTAACATAACTTCTAAACTTATAATCCCCTATCTATGATCGGTGCCTACTGAACCATCTAGCCTATTGTAACAAATGCTCCTCAAAAATTCAACCCCCTAAATCACTTTGCGGAAACAAAAAAAAGCACCTGCGGTGTCAGATCCTTCCAACACCGCAGATACAACGTTTTAATCGCAATTATGCATTTGCATATCATCGCATTGTCACCCTATTATTTGACAGTTGCAGAAACCTCTATAAAACCTGCTGCATAAGGTCCCAGGTCATACGGGTTCGCATAAAATACTGCTTTTCCGTTCTTTACATAGAACGCATTACTAAAATCCATGGATGCAAGTTTTTCCTTTAAAATGTCTCTGCCTTTTTTTCCTGAGAATTCATCATCACCGTAAAACCCGGCTTCAATTCCCTTTTTATCATACAATTTCAAATACAGGTTTCTGACTTTCGCATTCACTTTGGCTTGCGTAGTTCCAAACAGTTTTGCTGCTGTCAGCTTCTGACCGGTCTTTGCATCAAAGGTCATGGTCACGCGATACGGTGAACCATGAGCACCGCCCCGAAAATCATAACCACTCATCAGTACGCTGAAATATTTCCCGTCATTGGATGTCACTTCATAAGTGATATCATCCGAATACTTCCACTCCGGCATCTGAACTGCATCGTCCGCAAGCATGAGATCAAAATCTGACTTTGCATCAGATGCCTCTTTCTTTGTCTCTTTGATCCACGCAGTTTTTGCCTTTTTCATCTCCTGATTGATCTTCTTTGCGGCTTTGGAATTATCCTTGATCACCGGAAATACACCTTTGGCTTCAAAATAAACTTTGCCATCATCCAGCTTATAGGATTTTTCATATTTGGTATCCGCCACCCGGAACTTCGTCGCCGCCGATACCTGATGTGTGTTCGCCGCAAGTGCGCCAAACACGATTCCTGCTGCCAGTGCCATCGCACCAAGCCGTTTCATAAAAATACTCTTTGCTCTCATAAAAACTTCCTCCTTACAATGATAGTTTGAACAAGCTGTTCTGATCATATAGACTCCAATGATCTCCATCGGTTACATATTTTTCCAAAAAACTTTATGTGTTTTATGTATCCAGCCTCTGTTCAAATTCCCATCGCGATACCGGTTTCGAATATCGATAACCCTGTGCAATATTGGCACCGATCTCCTGCATGAGTGCAATGTCTTTTTCTGACTCCACACCTTCACACACGATCTGTGCATCCAGGTCTCTTGCAAGGCGGACGATATTGGACATGATCTTCACCTGACGTGAACGGTTCTCGTTGTTCAGAAGGAAGGAACGATCCAGCTTGATCACGGATGCCGGGATCGACTCAAATACACCAAGAGAAGAATAGCCGCTTCCAAAGTCGTCAATGGAAAGACGGATCCCTCTTCGATGCAGTTCATCGATCGTCATCTTTGCATTCTGAGCCTGCATCTCATCCACCACAAGTGTTTCCGTGATCTCCACCTCGATCAGATCCTTCGGCACAGCATACTTATCAAGGATCCTGATAAACTTGTCCGGAAAACCATTGCTTGCAAAGTGAAGTCTTGAAAAATTGCAGGAGATCGGAACAACCTTTTTTCCGGTTTCCAGTCTCTCATGCTGCATCCTGCACACACATTCCAAAACGAAAAAGTCAATCTCGGTGATCCGCCCGACTTCCTCGTAATATGGAACGAAGAAATACGGTGAACGGATCATTCCATCCGCGGTAGGATCCTTGAATCTGATCAGTGCTTCCGCACCAACGACCTGCTCGGTCCGGATATCAACCTTTGCCTGATAAAATGTTGTAAAGCAATCCTCTGTGATCTCTACGGATTCCAGTAATTTCTCCCGCTCATGACGATCCTTTAAATTTTGCAGCAGCTTCTCGTCATAAACCTGAATGGTATTCTTATGCATATCCTGCAGATTAGTGGCCGCCTGGATCGCATAAGAAAGGGGCACCTGAATATCCGGAGTACCCGGAATGATATAGCAGAGTCCGATCGTTACTGCCATGTGAATACCGGTCTCAACATGGATCCGTTCTGAGATCAGATCCGCTATATTCTGCATATGTGCTTCCAGCTTATCCCGGTTTGTATATTCTGAAAAAATGATAAAGTGATCGCCGTGACTTCTCGCATATAATTCCTGATCATTCAGCACGTTAGATAAGATCTCCACACAGATCTCCAGCAGCCGCTGTCCTTTGTTCCAGCCATATAATGTATTATATCGGTTGAACTGATTGATGTTCGTATAAGCCACTGCATACATACGCTTCGCCGTCTGACTCTCTTTCCGGCTGATCTGCTGATTTGCACGGTATACGAAATAGCTCTCATTCCACACGTTCAGTTCTGAATCCTTATAGGTCAATTTGCGGATATGATTACTGTTATAAAGCAGATAAGCCAGTATCAACACGATCAGCAGTGCAAATACCAGTAAAATACCGATGATAGCGATGCTGTTCTGCTCAATAAAACGCTGCAGGCTCATGGAAGAATAGAAATCATCCTGAAGCATGTAGTCATTGACATCTTTATCCGTGATCGTAGGGAGCTGCTTGTTAAAAATGCTCACAAGCGGAGAATCACCTTTGGCCCGAACCGCCATGTAGATCTTATGATCACCACTCAGCGCATTCTGAACCTTCAAATGGCTAAACTGTGCATTGGTGCTAAGCAGATAAGCCGCCAGATAGCTATCACATACGGCTGCATCCACACGTCCCTCACTAACCGCTTTCAGACAGCTGACATAGCTGCTGTAATAAACAACGGATACATCCTCACTGTTGCCGTAAGAACTTTGTTCATCATCACTGTGCGATGTCATCGCCACCAGCTTGATCGGCTTTGACATTTGGTCTTCTTTCATGACCAAAACGCGCGGCATCACGGCATAACTCTTCGTAAGCGTCAGATCTTCCTCTTCGTAATCCGCTTCCTTTTCACCACTGTAGCAACAGATATCGATCTCTCCGGCTGTCAGTGCCTCATGCGCCGCCGTAAAATCCGTTAACTTTTTATAGGAAAAAGAAAGCTGTGTACGCTCTGCGATCTCATCCATGACCAATCTGGAAATTCCGCAAAAATCTCCGCCGCTTTCATAAGAAAACGGATACTGGTTTTCCAAATAGCCTACGACCAGGGTATCGGCTGTTTGAATGTATTCCTTTTCCGCAGAAGTCAACAGCTGGTTCTGATCCATCCGGCTCTCATAGTACTTCACCAACAGCTCATTTTCCAGCTCCGGCGTTTTCATTTTAATATCCGAGATTGCCTGGTTTAATTCCACAAGAAGCTCATCATTTCCCTGATAGGTAATATAATAGAACGGCATGGGTGCAAAACGACCCATCACTCTCCAGCCATCGCGGATCTCCATAAATGAATGGACAAACACATCGATCTCACCGGTCTCCAGAGCATTTGCCAGTGCTGCCGTATTCTCATAGGTCTTCAGCGTATAATCCTTGATGCCATGAACCTTCATGTACTGTTGAAACTCCGGCTTGCGAACATAGCTTTCCACCATTCCATAGGTCAGTTTCTTCATCTGCTCAAAGTCTTCGTATGCCAGCTGACTGTCACCTCTGACAGCAAGCATGCCGTACGTATATCCACTGGGCAGACTTGCATACCGGTACTTCGCTGCTCGCTTTCCCGTGTACTGAGCGGAACCTACCAGGTCAACCTCACGGTTTTCCAGCTTATTGAGCGCATCGTCCCAACTGCCGCACTGCACATATTCGAGTTCCCAGTTTGTATACTTGCATACTTCCTCCAGATATTCCACATCCATACCGGTCACTTTTCCGTTCTCATCAATATCATGGTAACCCTGCATGGGAAAAAAAGCGACTTTTACCGTCCGCTTCCCGTCTGATGCCGCAGCCGTACCGCTCCAATAGCATGTGAGCCCTGCGGTTGCGATCAATATACAAAATACCAGAGAAATCAATCTTTTCAGATTCTTTCGCATTCTGATGCCTCCTTAGAAAATACTTTTTGGCATTTCATCCATGTGATAATTATAGCACATAACAATCTGACAAGTGTATCATTATTTCCGATTTAGCAAACAATTTTACGAACACTTCATGGCAAAATCCCTGTCCTTTGCAAACTGAGCATCATTGTATAAAACAAGCACCTCCGTAGGCGAGAACCTCTCCACCAGAGCATCGCACCCGATATTCAGCTGGCGCAGATCCACCACCACCATTTTCTCCACATCTTCCGCTAAAAAAGGCAGCATACAGTTTGCAAAGGAATCCTTGATCACCAAGAGCGTTTTTCCGTTTTCTTCTCCTCCTGTGATCTCCAATACCGCCTGGTTTCCTCCGGTAAACACACGGTACTGATCCTTTGTTTCTAAATGCTCCATTTCATAAAGAGAATCCGTCGTCTTCTCACCCATGTTATAAACAACTGAAAGCACCGGTTGCGGCTCATACAAATAGATCGCATCTGCCTGCGAAGCCCGGTTTACCTTTGCATAGGTCGTTCCATAAAAATCATCACACACCTGTACAAATCTCTTCTTCTCGTTTGCCCGGCCTGCGTCGTCTCCCATGGCATTTACATAGGCCTCATAACCATACCACGCTCCAAGCGTTGTCCAGTGGTGGTCTGTCCGGTAATAAATCTCCTCCGGCGCATGCTCCTTCAGCTTCTCCTTGACCGGGATCAGGATCCCCTCTGCGTCAGCACCCAGCTGCCTGTCCAGTTCATCATAAAAGCGCTGCTCCTCAAAGGTCGGCGCGAATGCCGGAAGCTTGTCCCGCAGGATCCAGGTCTTTGTCGGAACCATCATCACCTTTACGTCTGCCTGCTTTTTTGTACGCTTTACAAAGGCTGCCAAAGCGGAAATATTTGATGTCATTGTCTCTTCGTCAAAATCCTCTTCCGAATAGTGTTCCAACAGATAATGATCCTTTCCGAAATACACCCCATTACTCTCAGATTTTCCAAACAGTCGAGAAATCTCTGTCTGCAGCTGTACCCATTCGTCCCTTCCCGGAAACTGATCACTCAGATAGGTCTCATACTTCTGTTGAAATTCTCCGTTTTTGATCGTTTTTATCTTTACCTTTGGCCTGGTCTGCAATTCGCGTTTTTCAGTTGACGAATAAGTTTTTTCCTCCGTTGTCAGGCTCAGTATCGTCAACCCAAAAAGAACAGCGACAAAAGCCAGTACCGGCAACATTTTTTTCATAGGTTTCATACTGCCTCCTCAAAAGCGAAAATACAAAAACGGATTATAGGTTCCATTCACCAGATATGCAATACAAAGTACAAAAATGACCACCACATAAACGCTTTGTATCACAGAAGAACAGATACCTTCTTTTTTGACAATAAACACCGCAGCTCTCTTCGGAATCGAAGTCGACCCGATCACAAGGATCAAAAGAAGTACCGCATTGCTGATGAGCAGATACAAGGTCTCTCCACTGATCAATCCACCTGCACCAATACCAGCCATCGCTTTCAGGTAGACACTGTGCCCATGGATATCTTCCCACGCAAACAACAGCCAGCCGAAATAGATCACTACCAGTGCATAAACGTGTGACAGCCAACGCGGCAGCCGGTCTAACAATTTCAGAAGCCATATCTTTTCCATGATGAGAAAGAAACAAAAATAAAGACCCCACAGTATAAAATTCACCGATGCGCCATGCCACATTCCGGTCATAAACCATACAATGAAGATGTTGATAAACGTACGCGCCATTCCGTTTCTGCTTCCACCAAGAGGAATATAAACGTACTCCTTAAACCAGCTTCCAAGGGAAATATGCCAGCGACGCCAGAATTCTGTGATACTTTTTGATTCATAGGGATGGTCGAAGTTTTCCGGGATCGTAAATCCAAAGATTGCCATAAGGCCGATCGCCATATCCGAATAACCTGAAAAATCAAAATAGATCTGGAGCATAAACGCCAAAATCCCAAGCCACGCAGCCACCGTTGTCATTTGGTCCACGTTGTATCCGGTCACCGTGTAAAAGATCTCCCCCGCCTGATTTGCAAGAAGCACTTTTTTACCAAGACCACACACAAAACGTATGACACCGTAGCGGATCTTTTCAATATCACTTCTGCGCTCCCGGAGCTGGCCAGCAATATCGGAAAAACGCACGATCGGTCCCGCGATCAGCTGCGGGAACGCAGAAATATACGCACCAAAATTCAGCGGATTTTTCTCCGCCTTTGCCTTCCCTCTGTACACATCGATCGTATAGGACATGGATTGAAACGTATAAAATGAAATACCGATCGGCAATGCAAACTTCCCGGCGTATTTAAATACTGCCAAAAGTGACAGATTGATCACCACGGATAGAACAACAAATATCCTCGCCGTGCTGCGTCTGTCTCTCTCTACAAAATATCCACACAATCCTCCGTTTATATAGTCGACTGCCGTAGAAAACAGCATGAGCCAGATATAAACCGGTTCACCCCAAGCGTAAAACAAAAGACTGAACAAAAATAGTACCAGGTTTTTCCATGTGTTTCTCATGTAGCCTGGTACTATGAAGTAGACGAGCAACACGCACGGCAAAAAGCGGACGAAAAATAAAAGACTGCTGAATACCATATCTTTTGCTCCTTTATGATCTTGTAATAAAAAAATGACAATCGCTCTATCTTTTAAGGAATCAACTCCTTCTATTTGAATAACTTGCTGATTGCTTCGACTGCCTTTTCATTCTCTGCTTTATACGCTTCGATTACTTTACCTTCGTCAGCCTGCTGCGCGGTCTCATTATCAAGCACACCCAGCATGATAAAGCACACATAGTCACCCTTTACATAGACCTGCGAAGCCTGAATCTTCAGCTGATTTGCAGGATACTGGAAGGTATCCTCCTTCAGCACATTCTGAAAAGCCGTCAACGCTTCTTCGATCGTGTCCCTGGCTGCCTCGTCATTCGCTTTGATGAGCACCAGCTCATCCACCTGGGTACTGATCATCGGAACCTCTGCAATTGCACTGCTATAGAGATCACTTGATATGCCGTAACGAACCTCGATCTCCTCATCTGTCAGGCGCATATTGGGCAGATAGTTTTCGCCATAAGCAGCCTTCACTGCCTCATACACCGCATCCGGCTCCGGCGAATTCTGCACCGCCTCCGCATCCGTCCCGCTTTGATTTTTCTGGGAACAACCTGTCGCTGAAACAGCAGCAAGGCCGCCAACTGCCACTACCAATGCAGTGATCAGTGCCATACTTTTTTTCTTCATTTTGTTTTATCTCCTTTAGAATCATGATACATCGATCATGCAGGCATGTCGACTCATTTGCGCTCATTGTAGCATGACCTATAGGAAAAAGCAACTTGGAAAAAAACGGCAATCCTCTCTCTATTTTTCTTCCGTCCGATTGACATCCTCGCGGATCAACCGGTAAAAAGCGGCTGCCAGCGGCACGCCCAGCAGCATTCCCATAATACCCATCAGACTGCCGCCGATCGTAACGGCCGCCAGCACCCAGATTGCCGGCAGACCGATTGATTTGCCCACCACTCTCGGGTAGATCAGATTTCCCTCCAGCTGCTGCAGCACAACGATAAATACCAAAAACAGCACTGCCTTTAACGGTGACTGCGTAAGGATCATGATTGAGCCGACACCGGCTCCGATATATGCCCCTGCCACTGGGATCAACGCTGTGAAACCGACCAGCGTTCCGATCATCGCTGCATAGGGAAACTGACAGATCAGCATACCGACAATACAAAGTACGCCAAGGATCACTGCCTCCGTGCACTGGCCGACAATATAGCGATGAAAACAATCATTTAATACAGACAGCCAATGCCCGATCCGCTTTTCCCATTTTTCCGGAAGATAATGCTTCATCAGTTTCTTCGTCTGACGCTGCAGATCATCTTTTCCGGACATCATATAGATTGCAAATATAATACTGATAAATGCAGTGACGACTGCCGAAACAGCTGAAGATACCACATTCACAACAGCTCCCGTTGCACTTCCGATTCCTGAACGCAAAAGCTGTATTGCCTTTTCCATCAGACCTGCCCAGTCCACATTTTCATATTTTTCAAGGAAATTTTCCGGAAACAGTTCCTGTATCCAGCCACTCCCAAGCAGTTTTTCAATTGCAGGCGGGATTTCAGCAACAAGCAACTGTACGCAGGAAACCAGCTCCGGTATCACAAGGCGGATCACCAGCAGGACGATCAGACATAACGTCAGAAACGACGCAACCATACAAACCGGTCTGCGGCTCTGCTGAATCACTTTTTTCTTTGCGTGCGCCGTAAAGTAATGACGCTCATAAAAGCTCATCAGAATATTTAACACATAAGCGATCGCAAGACCGATAAAAAGCGGTGCTTCTGCGCTCAATAATTTTGTTAAAAATGCTGCGGCTGTTTTCCAATAGGTGCAACATAGAAATAATACAAACATACTGGCACCAACACGAAAACATGTTTTCCATTTCATTTCTGGCATCATCGTTCTCCTTTTTTGCTTATCGTATTCCCCTGTACAAATGTATTCTCTATTCTAACAATCTTCCAAGCAGATCATGCATCCCAGGCCATTTTGTAGATCTCTAAGATCTCTTCATAGCCAAGCTCCATATAACCGATCAATTTTCTTGTTTTTCCACGGCTGCATTTCTCTGCCAGTACTTCCAGATCCTCTTCTTTTACACCTACTACTTTCAGATTCGTCGGCATATTGATCGATTCATAATATGCTTCCTGTTCATCGATCGCATCAAGAATGGTAAGTTCAGGATGTTCGTAATCGATATCCTTATTCCACACTTCATGTGCATACTGCAGCCAACGGGGAATGTGTGCTGAATAAACATAACGTGCCCAGCTGCACCAGATGGCAGCAAGTCCGGCGCCATGAGCAACCTGCGGATACATACCTGACACCTCATGCTCCAGTTGGTGAACTGCCATCTGACCAGATCTTCCGCAACCGGTAAGACCATTGTGAGCCAGGGATGAGGCCCACATCATATTTGCTCTCGCATTGTAGTCTTCCGGATCCAACAGGCAATCAATCCCCGCATGCATGACACTTTTCATAACCGCAATGGCGATAGAATCGGTAAGATAAGTATCTTCACCCGGCATAAAGAAACGTTCGATCGTATGCATGGCGATATCCACCGTACCGCAGGCTGTCTGATAATCATTCACCGTGTAGGTAAGCTCCGGATTTTCTATCGCAAAATCCATGCGATTCATCGGGGAGTTATATCCTCTTTTGTCTCCATGCTCTGCATCCGTGATCACACAGGAATCTGACATTTCAGATCCTGCTGCCGACAATGTCAGAATACAGCCCTTTTTCAGAGTAGCCTTCGGTGATGCCTTTCCCATTGAGAAGTCCCACACATCCACATCCGGGTTGGCCGCACCGTTTGCAATATCTTTCGCAGAATCCATTACAGAACCGCCACCCACAGCAAGGATAAAATCTACGCCCTCTGCCTTACACAGTTCGATGCCTTTCCTGACAAGTGCCAGTTCCGGATTTGCAACAACTCCGCCAAGCTCTACATATGAGATTTCTTCCTCCTCAAGCGCCTTTTTCACACGGTCTAAAAGACCACTTTCTTTTGCAGACCTGCCGCCGTAGTGGAGCAAAACCTTCTGTACATCACAGGCCTTCACAAGTCGGCCAACTTCTAATTCCTGATCTTTACCAAAATATACTTTTGTCGGTGTGTTGTAAATAAAATTGTTCATTTTTCCGCCTTTCTATCAGATCAATGCTCTTTCTGCATACATGATTATTTCATAATAGTACGGCATTTTTCACGCAATTGTCAATCGAATCGTCCAAAAGATTCAAATTAGCACACCTTATGACAATGGGCGCTCCTCATGGCACTGGGCGATGGGCGGGTCAAAAGGAACGTCCCTGGTGATTACCGATTTGTTGGTACTCCACAAAATATACACATTTTTCCGGTTGCAAGCTACCAGCACAGGCTTGCAATTTGTCAAGTAGCCGTTGCAATTACGATTTTACACGAAACATATCCGTTCTGATAGCATTGTATTATAGAAAAATGTGTGCATTTTATAGAATCGAGGAACGTCCCCGGTGATCACCCCCTGCACGATACTGTGTCGGGGTCATCCCATATAATTTTTTGAACTTCCTGCAAAAATATGCTGTGTCTGAAAATCCGGTATTCTGAGCGATCATACCAACTGTCTGCTCTGTCGAAAGTAGCTGCTGCGCTGCGCATTGCAGACGATATCTTACAAGAAAGGCAATTGGCGAAGTGTGAAGAACCATGGCAAACAATTTCATTGCACTGCTCTTACTGATCGCTGCTACAGACGAGATCTCATCCAATGAGATAGGGTTTTGGTAATGATCCTGTATATACCGCATCATGATCTGAAGCTGTGCCTGCTTTGCGGCAGACGGTTCATTTCGAAATGTTGCTACTGACACCTTGGTATGTCGATAGAGAATATCCCACAGCTCCATCAGGTGCTGTACGGTTCGCCATTCGTTTTTTTCCTCGTCCTGCTGAAGCGCAAACACATCAAGCAGCAGCCGGTTGATCTTCGCCTGCCATGGAACATCATCGGAGAATATCTGATACGGTGCAGACGCATATAAAACCGGGGAAATATAGTTTTGATACAGCAAACTGTCTTCCGCTGCGAAAAGAGTCGGAAGAAACAAGATATTGGGTATGATCACGCTGCTTTCGGAGTCAAAACGATGAAGGACCTTCGTGTTAATGAACAAGCCCGTATTCGGACCGACGCGAAAGCGCTCGGATCCTACCATCGCTGTCATGGTTCCACTTTTCACATACACAAATTCCAGTTCTGCATGCCAATGCCAATCAATACAGTGAAAGTCAAACTCCCACACATCCTCATCATAAAATGCAAACGGATATTTGCTGCTGCCATGACTGACTGTCTCTCTATAATCTTCGTCCGTCTCGATCAGTGTATATTTGCTGTTTGTATCCATAGCACCCTCTCCTTTTACCATATAGTACAATAAAAATAGAGATATGTACAATGCTATTTGACCGATCATAGAATATAATTCAACCTGTATGATACAAAAGATCAAATATACAACCGGGAGGACCTTTCATATGAAGAACTATAAGAAAACTCTGATCGCCTGTTATCTTGGATTTATCACGCAGGCCATTGCGGCAAATTTTGCCCCGCTGCTCTTTTTGACCTTTCACAAAAGCTTTCAGATCCCGCTTGGCAAGATCGCTTTAATATCGACGACCTTCTTTTTCACTCAGCTGGTCATTGACATTCTGTGTGCAAAAACCGTAGATCGCATCGGCTATCGCAAATGTATCGTTGCATCTGAAGTATTTTCCGCACTGGGTCTCATCTGTCTGGCATTTTTGCCCGATGTATTCCCCGACCCGTTTGTAGGTATCATCATCAGCGTGATCATCTATGCCATGGGAAGCGGCCTGATCGAAGTACTTTGCAGTCCGATCGTGGAGGCATGTCCCTTTGATCACAAGGAAGCTGTGATGAGCCTTTTGCATTCCTTTTATTGCTGGGGCTCTGTGGGTGTGATCCTGTTATCCACACTGTTTTTCACCCTATTCGGCATCGAAAACTGGCGTCTTCTGGCATGTATCTGGGCCCTGGTGCCGCTTTACAACATCTACAACTTCGTTACCTGTCCCATCGAGCATCTCGTAGAGGATGGGGAAGGCCTTGGCATCAAAAATCTGCTGAAGCTTCCTATGTTCTGGATCTCCATCATCCTTATGATCTGTGCCGGAGCTTCTGAACTGTCCATGGCCCAGTGGGCATCTGCCTACGCAGAATCCGCGCTTGGTCTGTCAAAAACTCTGGGAGATCTGGTCGGTCCCTGCCTGTTTGCGATCATGATGGGAATCAGCCGGACGATCTTCGGCAAATTTGGAGAAAAGCTTGACCTGATGAAATACATGATGTTCTGCGGCGGACTGTGCCTCATCTGCTACATCGCCGCATCCACATCGCAGTCCCCAATGATCGGACTGCTGGGATGTGTCATCTGCGGATTTTCTGTGGGTATCATGTGGCCCGGAACCATCAGTCTTTCGTCACAAAAGATCCCGGCAGGAGGAACTGCCATGTTTGCACTGCTTGCCATGGCCGGTGATATCGGTGGTGCTGCCGGCCCCGGAATCGTCGGAATGATCACCCAGCACGCAGGCGACGATCTCCACAAGGGACTTCTCGCAGGATGTGTTTTTCCAGCAGTACTGATCCTGTCGATCATTATCTTAAAATTGATGCGAAATCAAACGAACAAATGAAGGTATGAAAATCGTTATTAATAATTAAGAGGAAATCCTACATATGTGTTTGTATTGTCAAAATCACTCCAAAGACTATTCCGAACACGTCATTTTAAGTCAGCAAAAGAGTCTTGGCGCGCTTGGAACATGCTATGCGGAATGCAGTATGTTGCCCCGCACAAATAAACTGAATATTTCTTTCATAACAGATTATAGTGTAGTGTTCGATGAGGCAGTAGCTATCAACTACTGCCCCATGTGCGGAAGAAGGCTCTCTAACTCAGATTCGGTATGATCACCACTCCATCTGAGACAGCCATTTGTTTACATGTTCCTCCCGTTGCCTGATCGACTCATGCATACAGTCTTCCAGAGACAATTCTCCCTGAATCTGTCCGTCCAGCATATACAGGATCCGGCTGCAACAGCTGGCCACTCTGCTGTCATGCGTCACCATCAGAACGGTCGTACCCTCCTGATTTAATGTCCGGAGGTTTTCCATTACTTCCGCTGCAGCGCTTTTATTCAATGCTCCCGTGGGCTCATCTGCAAACAGGATCTGAGGATGATTGATCATGCTTCTGCAAATGCAGGCCCGCTGCAGCTGACCGCCGGAAACCTCTGTGATCTTCCGCGGTCCCAGATCACCAATAGACATTTTCTCCATCAGATTTAATGCCTCCGTCATAAGCTCTTTCTTTGACTTTTTTTGCTGCTTTCTTTCCTTGTTCGCCTGCACCGCAGGGAGCAGAATATTGTCCAGAATATTTAAATTTTCCATCATGTTCATATGCTGAAAGACAAAACCCATCCTGTGCAGCCTGAGTCTTGCTTTTTCATTTTCCGGGAGATCTGTGATCTTTTGATCACCCAGCCATACCTTTCCGCCTGAGGCCTGATCCATGCCGGACAGATGATACAAAAGGGTGGATTTTCCGGAACCGGATGGTCCCATCACCGCTACCATTTCTCCTTTTTTTACAGAAAACGAAATATCTTTTAATATTTGATCTTTATAGAGCCCATCTGCTTTTAGTATACACTCCATTTTTTATTCCTTTCTCATACAACACTCGTATGCCTTGATCTTTTTCACTTCTCCGATACCCAGCCATATCGCATTAGCCGCTGCCGCCACTAGAATGATCGCGATCAACAGCACCTGTCTCCGGCAGACCACAAACTGGAATCCGTCTGCACCCAGAGACTTTAAGATCAATCCGCAAATGCTTCCACCTACGGTATTTCCAAGCAGGATTCCGACAAATACTCCAAAAACTGCCGGGATCATTCTTTTAATCAGATACTCCCACTGTATACATCTGGCGGTAAAACCCAATGCTTTTTTCAGAGAAATCCCATACCTCTTTGTCTCGATCACCAGGCGCATAAAAATTTTCCTGCTTCCGCTTTTTCCCCCTGTGTTTTCGCAGAAAGCAAAGCCTCCAGTGCGGTCATACGTTCTATTTTCTTTAATCTGTGCCGGATAAAGAACAGTATCATTCCTTCTACCAGCAAGCAGGAAAAAATCGAGACGATGGATGAGAACAGCGCATTCGAGGATGTTCCATACATTTCCTTCAATTTTCCGGACAGCGGTGCCTCTAAGATTATCGCTCCAATCATTCCGATCACTGCCCCACAGCCGGAAAGCAACAGATACTTTGAAAAATATAATTGAACAATGCTTTCATTTCCAATTCCCACTGCCTTGAGCATCCCCACTTCTTTTTTGTCCTGTTCCATTCCGATCGCAACGATAAAACGGATGCACAATAACGAGATCAGTAGAACTACGATAGCCACTAACAGGATCACCAGGATCATGATCCCGTCAGATAAAGCATTCATCATTTTTATGAGCGGCTTAGTGATCGCCGGACCATTGGCATAAAGCTGTGCTTCTCCGTATTTCGCTGCAAACGCATCGGTATCTGTTCCTTCATGAAGCAGAAATTCGATCAGATATTCTTCCTCGCCCTGCGTTTTCAGTCTTTCATAATCCAATTGATCCACAAGAAAACGCTTTGATGAAGCCAGCATGGAATTCATCTGTGAATCCCGGATAAATCCTGCAATTGTGAGTGTATGACTGCCGATCTGCATCTGATCACCGACACATAAGTCGTACTGGGAACGATAACAGATGGGTACATAAACTTCTCCCGTTTTCACAACCGGCAATTCATCATCCAAACCCAACAGATAGTCAAATTTTTCCCCCTGCACACACAGTCCGTTATCTTGAGTACTGTCAGATAGACTTTTCTCCCCTAATTCTAGTACATTATTTTCCAGATTTAAAAAGGGCATCACCTGCCATTGTTCGATCTCCGGTTGATCCGCTGCAAAATCTTCGATCTTCTCCAGTTCCACAGCACCGGTATGCATTTGCAGATAATCAGGAGATTGTGCTTTTGTCATCAAATGATCTACCGAACCCAGCAAGCCTGTAAACAAGACCGCAGCCAAAGAGATCAGCATCGCTGAAGCTGCCATGAACAAAATGGTCGTAAACGACATCAGTTTGTGATGTCTGATGTCATTCCATAAAAGTCTCCCAATCATACTTTACTCCTCTCCAGCTTCCGGATACTCTTTGGTATACACACACACAATCCGGTCACTCCCTGCAGCATACCGGCAACCATGATCACAATGGCTGCGCCTCTTCCGACTCCGATCTGTAACGTATCCGCAATCCCATCGGCAAATAATCCAGCCAACCCATATGCCACCACATATCCCATCTGGGACAGAAAACCGATCATGCCCCATACACGCCCCTGCACTTCATTCGGTATATTTGTTCTCACAAGGTAATCCAAACAATTGTTGGCAAATGGAAGGCACGCAAAAAACAGAAATCCAAAAAGACAGATGCTTATTATATTTTCCCATATACCAAATCCGATCATCCCGAGCCCCGCAACTGCCAGGGAAATACTTAACACCTTCACGTACTGACCTTTGATCCCCTGTATTCCCAGAAAGAGTCCGCTTACCAGCATTCCACAGGCACATAGCGTTTCTCCGATCCCCAGTGTCACACTGTCTGCA